>NZ_DCNR01000110.1:111061-126025 GCF_002322065.1 Dermacoccus sp. UBA1591
GACCTCGACGATGCTGACGACGAGACGAGCGGCGACGAAAAGCACCGCTCTGCGCGCGGCCGCGGCTGAGGCGAACGCCCCATTGGGCCGAACGCTCGGCCACGGGGGCCGAGCGTTCTGACGACCAAGGCCGCCCGCCGTCAGGCGCCGGCGACCTCATCGAGCGCCACGACGATCTCGCGCGGCACGCTCAGCTCGCCGGCGCGCAGCGCGACACGCAGTTGAGCCGCGGTGCGAGAACCTGCGACGACGGCGTCGATGCCGGGCGCGTGCAACGACCAGGCGAGGGCCAGTTCGGCGGGGTGGACGCCGAGGCCGTCGGCCGCCGTCGCGAGTGATTCGACGACGGCGCGCGTCGTCTCACGCGAGGCTCCGCTCGCCACGAGATCGCCGGAGGCGCGACGCGAATCGGCCGGCGTGCCGTGGCGGTACTTGCCCGTCAGCACGCCGCGCGCGAGCCCGGCACCCGCGATGACGCCGTAGCCGCACGCCGCGGCGGCTTCGACGACGTCCGTGGCGTCGGCGCGCAGCAGGTGATGTTCGACGGCGTGCGCGACGAGGTGGACGCCGCGCGCCGCGAGCAGGTGACTGACGTCGACCGCGCGCCATGCGGGCACGTCGCTCAGGCCGACGTCGCTCGCCCGGCCCGTCGTGACGGCCCACTCGAGTGCCGAGGCGACCTCGACGCTCGGGGTGACGCCGTCGTCACCCTCGACGAGCCACAGGTCGACGTGCTCGGTGCCGAGACGCTCCAGCGTCGCATCGAGCGCGGCCATGAGGCCGGCGCGGGAGGTGTCCGGGCCCGGGGCGAAGGGGAGCGCTCCGTGACGGCCGTTGCGCGCGACGAGCTGGTACTCCTCGCGCCGGAGGCCTTCGAGGGCCTCACGCAGCCGCACCTCGGCGGCGCCCGCGTCGACGTCATTCGTCTCGAACGTGTGCCCGCCGGCAGCGAGGTAGGTGCTCGCCATCTCCTGCGCGCTCTCCGCCGTCACGCCGCGGGCCCACCCGGAAACGCCGAGCACGAACGCGCTGACACGCGTCCCGCTGCCGTTGAGCACGCGCGTCGGCACCCGCGGCGCCGCGTCACCGATGTGGCGAACCACCATCACAACCATCCAGACTTCTTGAACGCGCGCCACAGCAGCACGCCGATCGTCGCGAGCACGGCGATCATCAGGTAGTACCCGTAGTAGAACTCGTACCCACCGCCGCGGCCGCCGAAGTGCACGGACGCCTCCAGCTCCGGCACCGAGTGGAAGTTCGTGCCGTAGATGCCGGCGAGCATCGTCGGCACCGTCGCGATGGCGACCCACGCCGAAATCTTGCGCATGTCGTTGTTCTGCTGCACGCCGACCTGCGACAGGTACGCCGACAGCACGTCCGACAGCAACCGATCGTAGGTCTCGATGTGCTCGCTGACGAGTTGCAGGTGATCGAGCACGTCACGGAAGAACGGCGCGAACCCCTCGTCGACGAACGACGACGCGACGAGGCGCCGCGTCGGCTCGATGAGCGGCTGCACAGCCCACCGCGCCTCGAGCAGTTCGCGCTTCAGTTCGTAGATGTCGCTGACGTCCGTCGTCACGCTCGGCGTGAACACCTGATGCTCGATCGCGAGGACGTCGTCGCTCAGCTCCTCGTCGATGGCGAGGTACTTGTCGACGACCGCGTCCATGACCGAGTAGATGACCGCGACGGGGCCCTTCTCCAGCAGCCTCGGATCGTGCTCCAACGCGGTGCGCACCGTCTCCAGCGGCGTCGGCTCACCGCGCCTGACGGTGACGACGAAGCGGTCGCCGACGAACACCATGAGTTCGCCGGTCTCGACGTCGGACGTCGCCTCGATGTAGCGCAACGTGCGCATGACGAGGAACGCCATGCCGTCGTAGACCTCGAACTTGGGGCGTTGCCCACCGCCGAGAGCGTCCTCGACCGCGAGGGGGTGCAGGCCGAGCTCCGTGGCGATGAGCGAGAACTCGCCGGCCGTCGGATCCTTCAACCCGACCCACAGGAAGCCGTGGTCGTGCTCGCGCAGATCGGCGAGCCCGGCGTGCAGGTCGCCGCAGTCGATGCGCTTGCCGCCGCGATAGACGGCCTGGTCGATGATCACCGTCGTATTCTGCGCTACCGCGCTGCCCGCGCCGTGGCGCGACACGGGTCATGGACGGCCGGGCCGGTAGCCTGGTCGCGTGGCCACCATCATCCTGCTGCGGCACGGGCGCACGAGCGCCAACGCCTCCGGCGTCCTCGCCGGTTGGAGCCCCGACGTCCATCTCGACGAGCTGGGGCGCACCCAGGCCGACGCCGCCGCCGCGGCGATCAGCGCCTGCTGCACGCCTGAGCGCATCGTCGCCTCGCCGCTCGTGCGCTGCCAGGAGACGGCGGACGCCCTGCGCGCGGCGAGCGGCGTCGCCGTCGAGACCGACGACACCGTCGGCGAGTGCCGCTACGGCGCCTGGACGGGGCGTAAGCTCAGCGACCTCGCCGGCGAGGAGCTGTGGAAGCAGGTGCAGGAACACCCGTCGCAGGTGACGTTCCCGCCGAGCCCGCAGTTCGAGCACGAGTCGATGCTCGCCATGCAGCGACGCGCCGTCGACGCTGTGCGCGCCCTCGCGCGCGAGCTGGACGAACGCAGCAGCGACGAGCAGGGCGGCTCGGGCGTGGGCGTCGTCGTCAGCCACGGGGACGTCATCAAGTCGATGCTGTCGGACGCGCTCGGTCAGCACCTCGACGACTTCCAGCGCATCGTCCTCGCGCCCGCGTCGATGAGCGTCATCCGCTTCGTCGGCAATCGCCCCTTCGTCCTCGCGATGAACGTGACCTCCGGTGGCCTCGGCGAGGCCGTCGGTCTGGCGCGCTCGACGAGCGCCGAATCCACCGTCGGTGGCGCCACCGGCGCGACGCAGTAGGCTCACGGACATGTCTGTAGTCGAGTTCAACCAGCCCGCGCGCTTCGTGGCGGGCACCGTCGGTGAGCCGGGCTCTCGCGAGTTCTACCTGCAGGTGCGTGACGCGCGCCGCGTCGAGGGCGTCGCCATCGAGAAGCAGCAGGTGGCTCTGCTCGCCGAGCGCCTGGAAGAGCTGCTCGACGAGGTCGGCGCCGACCGCGACGAGCCGGCCGCCGCACCCGACAACGACCCGCTCGAACTGCCCGTCGACCCGCTGTTCCGCGTCGGCAGCATGAGCGTCAGCTGGAATCCGATGGAGCGCGTCTTCGCGCTCGAGTGCCACGACCTCGACGCCGAGGTGGACGAGGACGATGAGGGCGCCGCGATCACCGCCATCACGGGCCTGCGCGTCGTGCTCGCCCCGCCCGCCGCGCGCGAGTTCACGCGTCGTTCGCTCGCGCTCGTCGCGCAGGGCCGCCGTCCCTGCCCACTGTGCAACGAACCGCTCGACCCGCGCGGCCACGTCTGCCCCCGCGCGAACGGGTACCGACGCCGGTGAGCGAGACGCCCGACGTCACCTCCCGACCGCTCGAGCTCGGCGCGCCCGAACTGAGCGAGCTCGAGTGGCAGATCGAGGGTCGCCTCGTCGACGCCTCCAACGTCGTCGTGCGGTTGATGACGGCGACGGGGGAGCGCGCCGTGTTCAAACCCGTGCGCGGTGAGCAACCGTTGCGCGACTTCCGGTCGGAGACGCTCGCGCACCGCGAGGTCGCGACCTACCTCGTCGCCGCCGCGGCCGGCATGCGCTGCGTTCCGGAGACGACGTGGCACGTCGACCCGCAGCTCGGCGAGGGATCCCTGCAGCGCTGGGTCGGACCGCTCGAACCGGCCGAGCAGCACCAGGTGGCGTTGCTCGACGAGGACGAGCTGACTGACGACGTGCACGCGATCGCCGCGTTCGACACCGACGAGGGCCCCCTCGTGCTCGCTCACCACGACGGTGACCCACTACGCGACGTCGCGCTGCTGGACGTGCTGACGAACAACGCCGACCGCAAGGGTTCTCACCTCATCGAGGACACATCGGGCGGGGGAGACATGCAGCTCTACGCCATCGATCACGGCCTGACGTTCCACATCGACGACAAGCTGCGCACCGTCCTGTGGGGCTTCGCCGGTGAACCGTTGAGTGCGGCGCACGACGCGTCCCTCGCGGCGCTCCTGGCCGCGCGAGACGGGCTCGGCGCGCAGCTCAGCGCACACCTCGACGATGACGAGGTCGAGGCGTTCTTCGAGCGCGTGGCGGCGCTGCGCACCGCCGGCGTGTTTCCAGAGCCGCCGCTCGATCGCTACCCGCTGCCGTGGCCGCCGCTGTGAGAGCCCACGAGGGCCTCGCCGTGACGCGTCCGCCGGGCGGAGGCGTCGGTCGTACCCGTTAGGCTGAGGCGGTGAAATCCTGGTCTCGCCCTGCGCTCAACCCCGTCGCCTCCCCGGCTGGAGCCGACATCGACGTCCGCCTCTTCGACACGGCAGCCGGTGAGATCGTCCCGATCGATCTCGGCGAGCAGGCCGGGCTGTACGTCTGCGGCATCACGCCGTACGACGCGACGCACCTCGGCCACGCGGCCACCTACGTCACCTTCGACATCGCCCAGCGCGTCATGATCGACGCGGGCGCGCAGGTCACCTACGTGCAGAACGTCACCGACGTCGACGACCCACTGCTCGAGCGGGCCGCCCGAGACGGCGTCGACTGGCGTGAGCTCGCGACGAGCGAGATCGAGCTGTTCCACGGCGACATGGAGGCCCTCGGTGTCATCCCGCCGCAGCACTACGTCGGCGTCGTCGAGTCGATGACCTTGCATTCGACCAACGTCGCCCGGCTGCTCGAGCGCGGTCTCGCCTACACCGTCGACGTACCCGCCGCCGAGAACGCCGCTGCCGGCGCGAAGGACGTCTACCTCGACCTCGCGCAGCAGCCGACGTTCGGTTCGGTCTCGCACTGGGACCGTGAGCAGATGTTGGCCGTGTTCGCCGACCGCGGCGGCGACCCCGAGCGTGAGGGCAAGCGCGACGTCTTCGACCCGCTGCTGTGGCGCGCCGAGCGTGAGGGAGAGCCGGCGTGGGACGGCGGCCCCGGCGTCGGACGCGGCCGACCTGGCTGGCACATCGAGTGCACGTCGATCGCGCTCGAGCACCTCGGCAACGGTTTCACGCTGCAGGGCGGCGGCACCGACCTCATCTTCCCGCACCACGAGATGAGCGCCGTGCAGGCCGACGCGCTGACGGGGCAGCCGCCGTTCGCGCACCACTATGCCCACCAGGGCATGGTCGGCTACGACGGCGAGAAGATGAGCAAGAGCAAGGGCAACCTCGTCAAGGTGTCCGTGCTGCGCCGCGAGGGCGTCGACCCGATGGCGATCCGGCTCGTCCTGCTCGACCAGCACTACCGCACCGACTGGGAGTACACCGACGCGCGGCTCGACGCCGCGAAGGAGCGCCTCGCGACGTGGCGACGCGCCATCGAGGCGGATGGCGTCGACGCGACGCCCACGATCGAAGCGGTCCGCCGCGCCCTGCGCAGCGACCTCGACACGCCCGCCGCGCTCGCCGCGATCGACGCCTGGTGTGCAGCCGAGGGCGAAGAAGCCGTCGGCTCCGCACAGCAGATCCACGACGTCGTCGACGCCCTGCTCGGGGTCAAGCTGTGACCACGACGATCAGCCCGGCCAGCGCCGCGACGATGTTCGTCCTGCTCGAAGGCCCGAGCGACGTCGCGGCCGTCGCGGCCCTCATGGAGCGTGACGGGCTCGCGAGCCCGAACGTCGAACTCGTCAACCTGCAGGGCGCGACGAACGTCGGCCGTGTCCTCGGCGAGATCCGGCAGATCCGATCCGACGCCGACGTCGTCGGGCTCTGCGACGCCGCCGACACCCGCGCGTCCGAGAAGGCGCTCGCCGACGACGGGCTGCCCGTGCTCGACGCGAGCGACCTGCCCGTCTATGGCTTCTTCGTCTGCGAACCCGACCTCGAGGGGGAACTGATCCGCGCGCTCGGCGCCGAGCGCGCGAAGGCCGCCATCGAGGGCGCGGGTCTCGGCAGCAAGTTCGATGCGCTGCGCACACAGGCCGCGTGGGCCGACGAACCGCTCGCGGATCAGCTGCGCCGGTTCGCGCGCGCCGTGTCCGGTCGCAAGGAGAACGCGGCCGCTGTGCTGGCCGCGGCGCTCGGCGCCGACGAGGTACCCGAGCCGCTCGCGATGCTGCTCGACCGGATCAGGTACGCCTGAGCGCAGCTGCCTCCGGGAGCCCTTCGAGCGCGGTCATGACGTGAACGCATCGAAAGCCCAGCGCGGCTTTGCGCGCGAGGATGGCGGTGTTCGTCCCGGCGCAGTAGGTCTGGACCCATTGCGTCGCGCTCGCCTGCGGAAGTGACTGCAGGTGCTCGAGATTGACGACCTTGAGCGTCCGCGCGACGCCCGCATGACGGCAGGAACGGTCGACGAGCGTGTCGTCCTGCAACGCGATCTGCGGGGCGCGTCGCTCGCCAGCAGGATCTGCGTGTACCCGGCCGTCCGGCCGTCGAGCCAGGCGAGGGCGCGCACGAGCAGGTACCCCTCCCTCGGCGTGACGCTCGTCCCCGCGGCGGCGGGCATCGCCGTCACGCTTGCCGGGCAGGGTGAGGCCGCCGAGCGGGACGTCGGCCATCTGAGGGCCGAACCGCGTCGTCGCGCCTGCGAGCGCACCCCGACCATCACCTCAGCGGGCTCGCCTGCCTCCTGTTCGATGAGTGCGGCGCCGACGATCTCGACACCTCGTCGCGCGACGAATCCGTGCAGCAGGTGCCCCGGTTCGTGGGCGGCCACCTGCGCGCGGGCCGCCCGGTCGGTGCGCCCGCAGGGGTGCTCGCGCCCGGCCGCCAGGGCGTCGCGCAGGGTGACGTTCCAGGCGTCGATCGCGGTGGGGTCATCGACGTCGAGCGGGGTGATCGCACAGGATTCATGGCTTCATCCGACCAATCGAGCGCGACGAGGGCGACCTCACCCGAGCGGGTCGGTGCCGCGCAGCCGCTCGAAGATGAGGCTCGTCTGCGCCTGCGCGATGCCCGGCATGCCGGTGAGCCGATCGAGGACGAAGTCGCGCAGCGCGTTCGGCGACTCGGCGCACACATGGATGAGGAAGTCGTTCTCACCCGCCACGTGGTAGGCGGCGATGACGCCGGGGACGGTGACGATCGCTGCGCGGAAGGCGTCCATCTGCTCACGTCGATGCCCGGCGAACCGGACGGCGACCATCGCCTCCATGGCGCGCCCCAGCCGGGCGAGGTCGACGTCGGCGTGGACACCGGCGAGAACGCCCTGCTCGCGCAGCGTGCGCACGCGGATGCTGCACGTCGACTCGGGCAGGCCGATGCGGCGCGCCAGCTCGGCGTTCGGCATGCGTCCCTCCGCGAGGAGCAGTTCGACGATGCGACGGTCCGTGGCGTCGGGTTGCCACGACGGCCCGTAGCGGGTACGACGATTCCCCCGTTCCGCAGGGGAGCGCGGTGCACTACTCGAAGGTTTCACCGTCTGCTCGCTTCGTCGTGAGATCTCTTCAGTCAGATGGACAGCGGATGCTGTGTCCTTCCATTCTTCCTGTGTGACAGATCACATGGAATCACTCGCCACCGCCGCCGTCCACGCCGGGCGTGACGACGTCACCGCCCTCGGTGTGCACGTGCCGAGCCTCGATGCGTCGACGACGTACCCGCTGCTCAGCATCGAGCGCGGCGGCGACTCGTACGAGGTGCTCGCGACGGGCGGGCACCCCGTCGTCGACGGCTCCCTCGTGTACCAGCGCCTGTGGAACCCGAACGTCGACCGGTTCGAGCGTGCCGTCGCGCAGCTCGAGGACGCTGACGAGGCCGTCGCGTTGGCGACCGGCATGGCCGCCATCAGCGCAGTGCTACTCGCGGCCGTCGCGGCGGGCACCCCGCACGTCGTCGCCGTCCGCCCGCTGTATGGCGGCACCGATCACTTGCTCGCCACTGGCCTGCTCGGCACGCGGGTGACGTGGGCGGGCGTCGACGAGATCGCCGACGCGATCGAGGCCGACACGGGCCTGGTCGTCCTCGAGTCTCCCGGCAACCCGACGCTCGACCTCGTCGACATCGCGGCCGTCGTGCGCGCCGCGGGCGACGTGCCCGTCATGGTCGACAACACGTTCGCCACGCCCGTGCTGCAGCAGCCGCTCGCGCTCGGTGCGACGTTGAGCGTGCATTCGGCGACGAAGTTCATGGGTGGTCACGGCGACCTCATGGGCGGCGTCGTCGCGTGTGACGAGGCGTGGGCGCCGCGGCTGCGTCAGGTGCGCGCCATCACGGGGGCGCTGTTGTCGCCCTCGAACGCGTACGGGTTGCACCGTGGGCTGCAGACGCTGCCGATTCGGGTCAAGGCGCAGCAGGAAGGCGCGCGCGCCGTCGCCGAGTGGCTGCTGACGCGCGGCGAGGTGGACGCCGTCATGTGGTCGGGGTTGCCGCAGTTCGACGTCGACGGCATCGCGGCCCGTCAGATGGCCGGGCCCGGTTCGGTGCTCGCGTTCGGCATGGCCGACGGTTTCGATGCGGCCGCCGTCGTGACGTCGGCCTGCCGCCTCATCGTGCACGCCGTCTCGCTCGGGGGAGTCGACACGCTCATCCAGCACCCGGCAGCCCTGACGCACCGTCCCGTGGAGGGGGACGCGAAGCCGTCACAGTCGGTGCTGCGCCTGTCCGTGGGCCTCGAAGACCCCGCCGACCTCATCGCCGACCTCAGCCAGGCCTTCGACGCGGTGCATCAGCGCGGTTGAGCGTGTATCGCTGGGCTACCGGTGGCGGTCACCGCGCTGCGGTGGCCGCCATCGTCCGGGCCGGATGACGCGTGACGCGGCTCAGGTCCTGCACACGCCTGGCGTCAAACCCGATCTCGTCGAGGTCTTCAGCGGCACCCAGCGCCGCCGTCTGCGCGCGATCTGCGCGCGGGCTCATGCGCCGACGCCCCCGCGGGGTTCAGCACGCAGCTCCAGACCCAGCGCGTCGAGGACGGCCGTGAGCTTGTCGAGTCGCACCGTGGCCTTGTTCTGCTCGAGCGAGCGGACGAAGCGTTCGGAGACATCAGCCAGTTCGGGCAGCTCCATCTGGCCGAGGCCGAGGCTGCGCCGCCTCGCTCGCACGTCCTGAACAGGCTCATGCACCCTTCATCGGAACGATCGTGCCGTCAGAGCACTCGTCCTAGGCCGATTCGACCCGAAGCGACACGATCGTTCCGCTTTGGGGTTGAACACACTGCTCGCGCCAACACCAGCACGATCCGACGAGGACCCCTGCTGCCGTCGTCGCGAGAAACTCGGCACGATCATGCCGCTCACGCCAGCCGTTCCGACGGCCCGTCAGACCGTGTCGCCCCCAGGGCCCTGCTCCCCGCGGCGGCTGTCGCCGTCCCGCCGGCGCAGGAACTGCTCGAACTGTTCGGCGATCGCATCGCCGGAGGCCTCGGGCAGTTCGGTGACGTCCATCGAGTGCTCGAGCGTGTCGACGTAGGAGGTCATGTCGCCGTCCTGCGCGACGAGTTCGCTGACGCCACGCTCCCAGGCCCGCGCCTGCTCCTCGAGATCGCCCTCGGGCAGCGCGACGTCGAGCAGTCTCGACAACCCCTGCACCATCGTCCACGTCACCTTCGGCTGCGGGCTGCCCAGCGCGTACTGCGGCATGACGACCCACTGCGCGATCGTCGTCACATCCGAGCGCCCGAGCGCATCGATGAGAATGCCGACGATGCCCGCCGGGCCGACGTACGTCGGCGTCTTCGCGTCATACGCCTCACGCGTCGCCGGCTGCGGCGACGTCAGCGTGACAGGCAGCGGCCGCGTGTGCGGCGTGTCCCCACCGAGCGCACCGCACACCACGACGCGCGCCGGCTCGCTCGCATGGATGGCGTCGAGCAGTTCGGCGAGAAACGCCTTCCACCGGAACGACGGCTCGATGCCCTTGACGATGAGCACGTCGCCCACGGCGTCGAGTCGCGTGTGGAAGATCTCCGTCGTGCGCCAGATGACGCGGCGCTCGCCGTCGACGACGTCGATGCGCGGTTGGTTGACCTGGAAGTCGTAGTAGTCCTCCGGGTCGACGTCGGCCCACAGGCGCGCGCCGGTGGCCTTGACGAGGTGATCCATCGCGTCGAACGCGGCGCCGGTGACGTCGTTCCAGCCCTGGAAGGCGACGAGGACGGTCGGTGGGGTCGACGTGGTGAGGTCGAAGTGACGACGCACAGCGTGTCTCCTTCTGCAGGTCGTGAGAGTGGATCGGGCGCGCGGCGACGATGCGGCGAGGGCCTGACATTCCAGTATGCGGCCAACGGCGTGCACGCTCCAAGGCGGGGCGACGCCGCTCGATAGCATGATGCGACATCCACCCGCCCTCGAAGGGACGTCACGTGAGCAGCCGCTCCAAGGCAACCGACCCGACCACGACCGACCACGACGCCCGCCGCGACGCAGGCGGGGATCGCAGCGAGGAGCTGGCCGCGCTCATGCGTGAGCGAATCCTCGTCATGGACGGCGCGATGGGCACGATGATCCAGCGGCACGGGTTGAGTGAGGACGACTACCGCGGTGAGCGATTCGCCGACTGGCCGAGCGACCTCAAGGGCAACAACGACCTGCTGTCACTGACGCAGCCCGACATCATCGAGGGCATCCACCGCGAGTACCTCGAGGCCGGCGCTGACATCGTCGAGACGAACACGTTCAACGCGCAGCGCATCTCATTGGCTGATTACGACATGTCCGAGTTCGCGTACGAATTCAACGTCGAATCCGCGAAACTCGCTCGCACTGCTGCCGATTCGGTGACCACCGGGGCGCGTCCGAGGTTCGTGGCCGGCGCGATCGGCCCGACGAACCGCACGGCGTCGATCTCACCGGACGTCAACGACCCGGGCGCGCGCAACGTCAGCTTCGACGACCTCGTCGGCGCCTACCTCGAGCAGGCCCGCGGCCTGGCCGACGGCGGCGTCGACCTCATGCTCATCGAGACGATCTTTGACACGCTCAACGCGAAGGCCGCGATCTTCGCGCTGGAGCAGCTGTTCGAGGAACGCGGGCGGCGCTGGCCCGTCATCATCTCCGGCACGATCACCGACGCCTCCGGCCGCACCCTGTCGGGGCAGACGGGCGAGGCGTTCTGGAACTCGGTGCGTCACGCGCGCCCGCTCGCCGTCGGACTCAACTGCGCGCTCGGCGCCGACGAGATGCGCCCCTACGTCGCCGACCTCTCGCGCATCGCCGACTGTTTCGTCTCCTGCTACCCGAACGCCGGCCTGCCCAACGCGTTCGGCGAGTACGACGAGACACCCGAGGCGATGACGCAGACCGTCGCCGCATTCGCGGGCGACGGCCTCGTCAACCTCGTCGGCGGATGCTGCGGCACCTCGCCCGATCACATCGGGGCGATCGCCGACGCGGTCGCCGCCACGGCCCCGCGCAGCGTGCCCGACGTCGCGCCCGCCCTGCGCCTGTCCGGGCTCGAGCCGTTCACCGTCGACGAGGATTCGCTGTTCGTCAACGTCGGTGAGCGCACGAACATCACCGGTTCGGCGCGCTTCCGCAAGCTCATCAAGGACGGCGACTACGCGACGGCGCTGTCCGTCGCCCGTCAGCAGGTCGAGAACGGCGCGCAGATCATCGACGTCAACATGGACGAGGGCATGATCGACGGCGTCGCCGCGATGGATCGCTTCTGCAAGCTCATCGCCTCCGAACCCGACATCTGCCGCGTCCCGGTCATGGTCGACTCCTCGAAGTGGGAGGTCATCGAGGCCGGGCTGAAGTGCATCCAGGGCAAGTCGATCGTCAACTCGATCTCGATGAAGGAGGGCGTCGAACCGTTCATCGAGCACGCCCGGCTGTGCAAGCGCTACGGCGCGGCGATCGTCGTCATGGCGTTCGACGAGGACGGCCAGGCCGACACCCTCGAGCGGCGCAAGACGATCACGAAGCGGGCCTACGACATCCTCACCGGCCCCGACGTCGACTTCCCGGCCGAGGACATCATCTTCGACCCGAACATCTTCGCGATCGGCACGGGCATCGAGGAGCACGCCAACTACGGCGTCGACTTCATCGAGGGCACGCGATGGATCAAGGCGAACCTGCCCGGCGCCCTCGTCAGCGGTGGCGTGTCGAACGTGTCGTTCAGCTTCCGCGGCAACAACCCGGTGCGCGAGGCGATCCACGCCGTCTTCCTCTACCACGCGGTCGCCGCGGGGATGGACATGGGCATCGTCAACGCCGGCGCGCTCGTCGTCTACGACGAGATCGACCCCGAACTGCGCGAGCTGATCGAGGACGTCGTCCTCAACCGGCGCGCCGACGCGACCGAGCGGCTGCTCGAGGCCGCCGAACAGTACAACTCGAGCGGTGAGCAGGCGGAAGCGAAGACGGAACAGTGGCGCGAACTGCCGGTGCGCGAACGCATCACGCATGCGCTCGTCAAGGGCATCGACGACCACGTCGAAGCCGACACCGAGCAGATGCGCGCCGAGCTGGAGGCCGAGGGCAAGCGTCCGCTCGAGGTGATCGAGGGCCCGCTCATGGACGGCATGGGCGTCGTCGGTGACCTGTTCGGCGCCGGCAAGATGTTCCTGCCGCAGGTCGTGAAGTCGGCGCGCGTCATGAAGAAGGCCGTCGCCTACCTCATCCCGTTCATCGAGGCGGAGAAGGAAGCGAGCGGCGTCACGAGCAAGCAGACGAACGGCACCGTCGTGCTCGCCACCGTCAAGGGCGACGTGCACGACATCGGCAAGAACATCGTCGGCGTCGTGCTGCAGTGCAACAACTACGAGGTGATCGACCTCGGCGTCATGGTCGCTCCGCAGAAGATCCTCGACGCTGCGCGCGAGCACGACGCCGACATCATCGGGCTGTCGGGCCTCATCACGCCGTCGCTCGACGAGATGGTGCACCTGGCCTCTGAGATGCAGCGTCAGGGCTTCACTCAGCCGCTGCTCATCGGCGGCGCGACGACGTCGCGTGCGCACACGGCCGTCAAGATCGACGGGCGCTACGACGAGCCCGTCGTGTGGGTGAAGGACGCCTCGCGCTCGGTTCCGGTCGTCGCTGCGCTGTTGTCGACGGGGGAGCGACGCGAGGCGTTGCTCGCCGACGTCGTCGCCGACTACGACGCGTTGCGCGCCCGACACGCGGCCAAGCGCGACGAGCGTCCGTTGCTGACGCTCGACGAGGCGCGGGCCAACGTCACCGAGATGGACTGGGCTGCAGGCGTTCCCGACGCTCCGGCCCTTGCCGTCGACGGCGCCCCCGTGACGAGGGTGTTCACCGACTACCCGGTGAGCGAGCTGCGTGAGTACATCGACTGGCAGCCGTTCTTCGCCGCCTGGGAGATGAAGGGGCGCTTCCCCGACATCCTGAGCAACCCCGCGCAGGGCGAGGCGGCGCGCAAGCTGTACGACGACGCGCAGACGATGCTCGACCGCATCAGTGACGAGGGCTGGTTGCACCCGGCGGGTGTCATCGGGTTCTGGCCGGCGCAGGCCGACGGTGACGACACCGTGCTGTTCGGCGACGCGTCGCGTTCGGCCGAGGTGGCGCGCCTGCACCACCTGCGTCAGCAGGGCACGCACCGTGACGGCGTGCCGAACCGCTCGCTCGCCGACTTCGTCGCCCCTACGGGTGCGGCCGACGACTGGGTCGGTGCGTTCGCCGTGACGGCTGGGACGGAGCTGCCGGAGCGGATCCGCGCGTTCAAGGACGACCTCGACGACTACTCGGCGATCCTGCTCGAGGCCCTCGCCGACCGCCTCGCGGAGGCGTTCGCCGAGCGGCTGCACGAGCGTGTGCGTCGCGAGTTCTGGGGTTACGAGGCAGGGGAGAAGCTGTCGAACGACGAACTCATCAGGGAGCGCTACCAGGGCATCCGTCCCGCGCCCGGCTACCCGGCGTGCCCCGAGCACACCGAGAAGGACACGCTGTTCGACCTGCTCGACGTGACCGCGTCGATCGGGGTCGAACTGACCGAGTCGCGCGCGATGTGGCCCGGCGCGTCCGTGAGCGGGTGGTACTTCGCGCATCCGCAGGCGCAGTACTTCGTCGTCGGGCGGATCGGGCGCGATCAGGTCGCCGACTACGCTGAGCGCAAGGGATGGACGATGGCCGAGGCCGAGCGCCACCTGGCCCCCAACCTCGGATACGACCCGGAGGACTGACGCGTGAACCCGACGCCGCACCTGAACCATCTCGACGCCCGCCTCGACGCGCTCGACTCATCGGCGTCCTCGCGCGCGGCGCATGGTTCGCATGCCCCCCGCGCGATCCTGTGGGACATGGATGGCACCGTCATCGACACCGAGCCGTACTGGATGGAGGCCGAGCGCGGCCTGATCGAGTCGTACGGGGCGTCGTGGAGCGAGGAGCAGGCGTTCCAGCTCGTCGGCAACGCGCTGCCCGTCACGGGTCGGATGATCAAGGATCAGACGGGTATTCCGTTGACGCCGGACGAGATCGTCGACATCCTGCTCGAGCAGGTCATCGAGAAGCTGAAGCAGCACGTGCCGTGGCGCCCCGGCGCGCAGGAGCTGCTGCTCGCCGCCCACGAGGCGGGGATGCCGTGCGCGCTCGTCACGATGTCGTACGAGTCGTTCGCGCGGGTGCTCGTCGACGCGCTGCCGGCCGGGACGTTCGAGGTCGTCGTCACCGGTGACATGGTGAGCGCGGGCAAACCGGACCCGGAGGCGTACGTGCGGGCCGCGGCAGAGCTGGGCCTGCGCCCGGATCAGTGCGTCGCGATCGAGGATTCGGCGACGGGCGTGCGCTCGGCCGTCGCGGCCGGCGTCCCCACGCTCGCCGTGCCGCATCTCGTCGAGATTCCGCAGCTCGACGGCCTCGTCGTCGTCCCCGACCTCGCCGCCGTCAGCCTCGACGACCTGCCGCGTCTGGCGGAGCAAGCTCGCGCGACGCGCTGATGCTCGAGCCGGCCCGGCAGGCCGTGGCACAGGCGAATGTGACCGAAAATCGCAGATGGGTACGCCGTTCGCGAATGTGGA
>NZ_DCNR01000110.1:126246-129395 GCF_002322065.1 Dermacoccus sp. UBA1591
CGGAGACAAGAGTCGGTGAGGGGCGGAGTCGAGTTGCTCCACCCCTCACCGTTGCGAACCCGTCAGTCCTGGGGCGTGGGGGTTGCCAGGGCGTGGGCGGTGTCGGGTTCGACGTAGACGCTGCGCCCGAGCTCGACGAACGTCTTCGACATCTGCTGCATGCCCTCGCGCGCCTCGCTCTCGCTGACGACGCGCTGCTGGGCGCCGGCGTCGCCGAAGCGGTCGCGCACGTCCTGGCTGATGCGCATCGAGCAGAACTTCGGCCCGCACATCGAGCAGAAGTGTGCTGTCTTCGCCGCCTCGGCGGGCAGCGATTCGTCGTGGAACTCGCGCGCGGTGTCGGGGTCGAGCGACAGGTTGAACTGGTCGTTCCAACGGAACTCGAAGCGCGCCTTGCTCAACGCGTCGTCCCACGCTCGCGCGCCGGGGTGGCGCTTCGCGACGTCCGCGGCGTGCGCCGCGAGCTTGTACGTGATGACGCCGGTCTTGACGTCATCACGGTTCGGCAGGCCGAGGTGCTCCTTCGGCGTGACGTAGCACAGCATCGCGGTGCCACCCATCGCGATCGTCGTCGCGCCGATGGCGGAAGTGATGTGGTCGTAGCCGGGTGCGACGTCGGTGACGAGCGGGCCGAGCGTGTAGAACGGCGCGCCGTCACACCACTCCTGCTGCAGGCGCACGTTCTCCTCGACGAGGTCGAGCGGCACGTGCCCGGGGCCCTCGACCATGACCTGGACGTCGAACTGCCATGCCCGCTTCGTCAGCTCGGCGAGGGTGCGCAGCTCGGAAAGCTGCGCCTCGTCGTTGGCGTCGGCGGTACAGCCAGGGCGCAGGCCGTCACCGAGGGAGAAGGCGACGTCGTAGCGGGCGAAGATCTCGCACAGCTCGTCGAAGTGGGTGTAGAGGAAGTTCTCCTCGTGGTGCGCGAGACACCAGCCGGCCATGATCGAGCCGCCGCGGCTGACGATGCCCGTGATGCGCTCGGCCGTCATCGGCACGTAGCGCAGCAGCACGCCGGCGTGGATCGTCATGTAGTCGACGCCCTGCTCGCACTGCTCGATGACGGTGTCGCGGAAGATCTCCCACGTCAGCTTGTCGGCCTCACCGTTGACCTTCTCGAGGGCCTGGTAGATCGGCACGGTGCCGATCGGGACGGGGGAGTTGCGGAGGATCCACTCGCGCGTTGTGTGGATGTCGTCACCGGTCGACAGGTCCATGACGGTGTCGGCGCCCCACGTCGTCGCCCACGTCAGCTTGTCGACCTCCTCGGCGATCGACGACGTCACGGCCGAGTTTCCGATGTTCGCGTTGACCTTGACGAGGAAGCGACGCCCGATGATCATCGGCTCGCTCTCCGGGTGGTTGACGTTGGCGGGGATGATCGCGCGTCCGGCGGCGACCTCGTCGCGCACGAGTTCGAGGGCGCAGTTCTCGCGGGCGGCGACGAATCGCATCTCGGGGGTGATCAATCCCTTACGGGCGTAGTGCATCTGGGTGACGACGGCGCCGTCCTTCGAGCGCAGCGGTGCGCGACGTTCGCCGCGCCACTCGTGGCTCGCCTCACCGCGTCGGACGGCCGAGCGGCCGTCGTCGAGCAGGGTGCGCTCTCGGCCGGCGTACGTCTCGACGTCGTCGCGCTCGGCGATCCACTCGGCGCGCAACGGCGGCAGCCCGACCTCGGGGTCACTGCCCGGGCCGGAGGTGTCGTACAGCTCGACGGGAGCGTTGGCCGCGCCGGTGCCGGGGGAGTTGTCGAGGATGACCTCGGTGTAGGGCACGCGCAGGCCGTCCGCGTCTCGGTACTGCTTGCGGCGAGCGTCCGATCCGTCAGCGGGGGTGGTTGCGCGCCTCTGAACCGCGGCCGACGCCGGCGACGTGGCTGCTCGGTCGGTGGTGGCCGCGAGGTCGCGGGCGTTGAACGTCGTCATGATGGTGCCTCCTTCGGATCGGACGAAGGCACGGCAAGACCCCACGCAGCAGGCGTCGACGAACGTCGGCACCGAACGGAGGATGAGCGACCATGAGGTCTCCTTGGCTGCCTGCGCCGGCATGATCCGGGTCAGGTCGGGTAGCGGTCGGAGCAGTATCAGCTCCCTCTCAGCCCTGTTCTCAGGACTCCCACGAAGGACGCTTCCGACTATGGCACATCCCGGCAGACGAACGTGACGAAGGGGTCCGTCAGGTTCGTGACGAACCTGACGGACCCCTCCGGTCACGAGTCGTGCTCAGCGGCGCAACATCTCTTCCATCGTCGGCACCGCGACGAACGGATCGCGCGCCCGATTGCGCGTCTCGGCAAGCGTACGAACCGATTTCGACGATGTTCTCGGCGCTTCCCCATCCTTGGACACGCGCGCGCCAGAACCGCCGTTCACCACCACGTCTGCTCCGCCGAGCACGCGCTCTAGCTGCTGCGTCAACTCACCGGCGGCCTCGCTCGCCCGCGCTTCCAGGCCTCGCCCGGCCCAGTCGTCGGGCGCGGCGTAGACCGCCGTCGGCATGACGAGCGCCTTCATGTACGCGAACAGCGGTCGCAAGGCGGTGTCCGTCACCAGTGAGTGTCGGGCGGAACCGCCCGTCGCGCCGACGATGACGGGCACGCCGCTCAGCACGCCGCCCGCAGTCGCATCCCAGAACGACTTGAACAAGCCCGTGAAGCTCGCCTTGTACGTCGGCGTCACCGCGACCACGGCGTCGGCCGCGCCCAGCACCTCGTAGGCGTCCGCGAGCGCCGGGGGAGCGAACCCCGTCAACGACGCCGTCGTGATGTCGTGCGCCAGCGCCCGCAGGTCGATCCGCTCGACGACGACCTCGCTGCCCTGCTCCCGCGCACTCTCGACAACCGCGTCGCTCAGCAGCTGGGCGAGACGATGCGTCGACGATTCCTCACTCAACCCGCCGCTGATCACGGCGAGGCGTGCCGTCCAGTTCATCATCGTGTTCTCCTTCGTCTCGTTGCTCTGAGTTTGGGCGTAACGCCGCCGCCGGCGTCGCCCGCCCGGCCCGGTCAGCCGAGTTGTCGACGAACCGGGCTGATGCTCAACGGTCTTCGGCGCGCGTTCCCGTCACGTCGTCGGTCTTCGGAGCACGCGGCACACCTGTCTCGACGCCGCCCATCTGACCGGCGTCAGCCGAGGGCGTGTCGGTCG
>NZ_DCNR01000110.1:129645-131721 GCF_002322065.1 Dermacoccus sp. UBA1591
CCGGCGTGGTCGATGAGGAACAGCTGACGCTGGTAGTCACCGACGTAGTCGCGGAAGCCGAGCGTGGCCTCGACGACCTCGTCCGGCGTGCCGACCGTCAGCGGCGTCTGACGCGTGTAGTCCTCCAACGAACCCGCCCCGCCGTAGACCGGCGCGTGATCGAAGTAGGGGCGGAACGTCTCCATCGCCTTCGCCTTCGACTCGGCCATGAACACCTGCCCACCGAGGCCGACGATCGCGTCCTGCGCCCGGCCGTGACCGTAGTGCTCGAAGCGTTCCCGGTAGAACTGCACCATCTGCGCAGCGTGCTGCGGCGGCCAGAAGATGTGGTTGTGGAAGAAACCGTCACCGTAGTAGGCGGCCTGCTCCGCGATCTCGGGGCTGCGGATCGAGCCGTGCCAGACGAACGGCGCGATGTCGTCGAGCGGGCGCGGCGTCGAGGTGAAACCCTGCAGCGGTGTGCGGAACTTGCCCTCCCACGTCACGTTCTCTTCGTTCCACAGGCGGCGCAGCAGCGCGTAGTTCTCGATGGCGAGCGGAATGCCGTCGCGGATGTCCTTGCCGAACCACGGGTAGACCGGGCCGGTGTTGCCGCGCCCCAGCATGAGGTCGACGCGGCCGCCGGCGAGATGCTGCGCGTAGGCGTAGTCCTCGGCGATGCGCACCGGGTCCGTCGTCGTGATGAGCGTCGTCGACGTCGAGAGGATGATGTTCTTCGTCACCACCGCGAGGTTCGCCATCAGCACGGCCGGGTTGGCCGGTGCGACGAACGGCGGGTTGTGGTGCTGGCCGGTGGCGAAGACGTCGAGGCCCACCTCGTCGGCGAGCTTCGCCATCTCGACGGTGTTCGCGATGCGCTCGTGCTCGCTGACGGTGCGCCCTGTCGTCGGGTTCGTCGTGACGTCACCGACGGTGAAGATGCCGAACTGCATGAGGGCCTCCCTTGGTCCATGCATTCATGTAGTTGAAAATGCAACTACTTGCGGAACGGGACGGCGCGTCCGGTTATTCCAGCTGCGCGCGCGGTGACCCTGGTCCTGCGCGGCCCGACTGCGATTCCCGTACCCATCTGCGATTTTCGTCCACATTCAATGGACGTTGGTGAATGAGCGGTTGTCGTCAGCCTCGCCGCGGGGGCGGGCGCAGTGCAGGAGGCGATAGATGCCCGCAACGCGTCACTCGGACGGTGGCTGCCGCTGCGACGACCGGCCCGAACGGTCATCCTTCAGTCGCCATCGACGTCTCCGAGGTCGCCGGTGGTGCGGGGATCGAGCGCGAGACGCGCCGCGTGCTCGGGCAGCGGCGGGGGAGTGCCGCCCCATTCCGGGCACAGCGCCTTGTGATCGCACCACGAGCACAAGCGCGACTTCCTGGGCCGCCAGTCACCCGTCCGAGCACAGACCTCGATCGCGCGCCACAGCGCCTTGAGCTTGCGTTCGAGCGCGAGCAAGTCGGCCTCGTCGGGTTGATAACGCAAGAACTGACTGTTGCCCAGGTAGACGAGTTGCAGCATGAGCGGCATGACGCCCCGCGTGCGCCAGATGACGAGCGCGTAGAACTTCATCTGGAACAACGCCTTGTTCTCGAAGAGCTCCGACGGCGCCCGTCCCGTCTTGTAGTCGACGACGCGGATCTGCCCGCCGGGAGCGACGTCGAGGCGGTCGATGTACCCGCGCAGCGTGAGCCCGTCGAGGTCGGCCTCGACGTAGAGCTCGCGCTCGGCGGGTTCGAGGAACTGCGGGTTCTCCATCGCGAACCACTTCTCGACGAGCTTCTCCGCATCACGCAGCCACGTCGCGAGATCGTGCGGTGTGCTGCCCGCGAGTTCGGCCAGCTCCGGTTCGTCGGTGAGCATGTCCTCCCAGGCATGGGGGACGAGGTCGAGCGCCCGCTCGAGCGTGCGTTTCGGGGCGTCGACGTCGAAGATGCGCTCGAGCACCGAATGGACGAGCGTCCCCCGCGTCGCCGCCGCACTCGGCGACTCCGGCAGCTTGTCGATGGCGCGGAAGCGATAGAGCAGGGGGCACTGCATGAAGTCGGAGGCGCGCGACGGAGACAACGAAGCGGGCATCCGAG
>NZ_DCNR01000110.1:131905-133730 GCF_002322065.1 Dermacoccus sp. UBA1591
AGGCCCACATAGTCTTGGGGCATGCCCGAGCCCACACCCGGCCTCAAGATCGCCTCGCTGCGCGGCGTCCCCGTCTACATCGGACGCACGTGGCCGATCATCGCCGTCATCATCGTCGCGATCTTCGGCCCGCAGGTCGCCTCGCTGCACCCCGAATGGGGTTTCGGCGCGTACGTCGTCGGCATCGGGTACGCGTTGTTGCTGCTGCTCAGCGTGCTCGTCCACGAGGCGGCGCACGCCCTCGTCGCACAGGCTTGCCACTACCGCGTCACGCACATCGTCGCCGACCTCATGGGCGGCCACACGAGCTACGACACCCCCGACGCGACGCCCGGACGCAGCGCGCTCGTCGCCGCCGTCGGGCCGCTGTCGAACGCGGTGCTCGCGGTGATCGGCTTCCTCGGCCACCGCGCGAGTGACGGCGACGGCGCCGTGCCGCTGCTGCTCGGGGCGTTCGCGTGGAGCAACGCGTTCGTCGCGGCGTTCAACGCGTTGCCCGGTCTGCCGCTCGATGGTGGGTTCCTCGTCGACGCGCTCGTGTGGAAGCTGACGGGCAACCGCGCCACGGGCATGAAGGCCGCCGGCTGGTGCGGACGCATCGTCGCCATCGGCGTGGCCGCGTGGGCCGTGCTCGGGTTCGTACGCGCGCCCGGCTCGCTGTGGAGCCTCGTGTGGCTGCTGTTCATCGCCTCGTTCCTCTGGCGCGGCGCGAGCGTCGCCGTCAACGTCGGCATCAACCGCGAGTTCCTCGGCGGCATCCGAGTCGCCGACGTCATCCGCCCCGCCGTCGCCGTCCCCGCGAGCACGCCCGTCGCGGCACTGCCGGAGACGGGCGACACGATCGTCCTCATCGACGCAGACGGCGCCGCCAGCGCCCTCGTCGCGCCCGGTGCGCACGTGCGGGTGCCCGTGGATCAGCGCCCGCACGTGCCCGCGAGCGCCCTCGGCGAGGCCCTGCTGCCGCATGCGGGCGCCGTCATCTCCTCACCGCAGGACGACGTGATGGCGATCCTGCCCGCGTTCGAGGGCGATCCGACGCCGGGTGTCGTCACCGTCAGCATGCCGGTGGAAGGGCAGCCCGCAGCTGCCGACGACCCGGTCGCGCTGCGACTGGTCGGCATCGCGACGCTCGCCGACCTCGAGCGTGCGATGCAGCGTCACGCGCACGAGAGCGGCACCATGCCGCGGGGCGCCTAGACTTGCTCCCCATGAGCGAGAGCGATCAGACCCCCGCCCCGTCGACCGGCGCCGAGTACCGCCGCGGCCCCTTCCGGGAGGGCGAGCGCATCCAGCTCACCGACCCCAAGGGGCGCATGCACACGATCACGCTGACGCCCGGCAAGCAGTTCCACACCCACCGCGGTCACATCAAGCACGACGACCTCATCGGTTCGCCCGATGCGGTGACGGTGACGAACACGGCGGGCGTCGAGTACCTCGCGGTGCGTCCGCTGTTGAGCGACTACGTCATGTCGATGCCGCGCGGCGCGGCTGTCGTCTATCCGAAGGACGCCGGGCAGATCGTCACGATGGCCGACATCTTCCCCGGCGCACGCGTCGTCGAAGCGGGCGTCGGTTCGGGTGCGTTGTCGATGTCGCTGCTGCGCGCCGTCGGTGAGGACGGGCGCCTGTACTCGTTCGAGCGTCGCGAGGACTTCGCTGCCATCGCCGCGGGCAACGCGCGCGAGTTCTTCGGCGTCGACCACCCGGCGTGGAGCATCACCGTCGGCGACCTGGTCGAGGCGCTGCCGCAGACCGTCGAGTCGGGCACGATCGACCGCGTCGTGCTCGACATGCTCGCGCCCTGGGAGTGCCTCGACGTCGT
>NZ_DCNR01000110.1:133939-134418 GCF_002322065.1 Dermacoccus sp. UBA1591
CAGTTGTCGCGCGTCGCCGAGGCCGCGCGCGATCACGGCGGCTTCACCGAGCCGAACGCGTGGGAGAGCCTCGTGCGCGGCTGGCACCTCGAAGGCCTCGCCGTGCGCCCCGAGCACCGCATGCACGCCCACACCGGCTTCCTCATCTCCACGCGCCGCCTCGCCGACGGCGTCGCCGCGCCGCTCGTCAAGCGCCGCCCTGCCAAGGGTGCCTACGGTGACGACGGCGCTCCCGCCAGCGCCCCGGAGCCCACGCCCGACGACGCGTGGACACCCGAAGCCGTCGGCGAACGCCCCGTCTCCGACAAGAAGATGCGCAAGCTCGTGCGCTCGTTCGAGAACACCCCGACGGCACAGGCGCTCGCGGGCGATGACACCGCACGCGCCCCTGAGTCGGCCGGGCCGGCGGGCTCTGACGCCGCTTCGGTGGCGCAGGCGAGCGCCGGCTCGGCCGCCGACGCGGAGACGTCCGTCGCTGC
>NZ_DCNR01000009.1:0-4619 GCF_002322065.1 Dermacoccus sp. UBA1591
CGGCCCGACGCCGTCGTGGCCGGTCGAGGGGCGCCACTTCGACGGCGAATACGCGGTGAGCGCACCTCACCGCGGCCGCTTCGTCACCGGTCCGACGCGCCTGGTCGTGCGTGACCCATTCGGCCTCGCGCACCTGACGCGGGACGTCGCCGCGCGCCGTGAGATCCGCGTGTGGCCCCGCCAAGACGTCGCGCTCACGCCGCAGCGCGAGCGCAGCCTCGTCGGCGACTCGAGCATCGAATCGCACCTCGCCTTCGGCGGCGAGGTCGGGGCGAGCGTGCGCCAGTACGTGCGCGGTGACGACATGCGCCTCGTGCACTGGCCCGCCACCGCTCGCCGCGGTGAACTCATCGTCCGCCAGCTCGACCCACCGACCGACGAGACCGCCCGTGCCCGGCTCGTCGGGCACGTCGAGACCCCGGGTGTCGACGCCGGATGGGAAGGCCTCGTCGAAGCCTGCGCCTCGTGGCTGAGTGCACGCGCCCGCGCGCACCAGCCGTTCGCGCTGCGGGTCGGCGCCGAGACCTACCGCGATCTCCACGACGCGATGGACGCCCTCGCCGTCGCGGGTGATTGCCCCCTCGTCGACGACGCCGCGTCCGCGCACGTCGTCTTCGTCCACGCCGACACCGCGGGCTCACTGGGGCCGGCGCCGTCCGGGGGTGAGGCGTTCGTCGCCGGATCACCCGATGCCGTGACGTCGATGCGCGCCCGCCTCGACGCCGACGGGTGGAGCACACACACGGTTCCCGAGGCGCGCCCCGTCACCACCGCCCCCGCCGAAGGAGCTCGATGACCACCCGCCGCATCCTCGCCGAGGTCGCCCTGGGGCTGCTGTGCCTGAGCGCCTGCTGGCCCCTCGTCGAGCTGTCGAAGGCCGACAGCGTCGGCGTGCCGATCGTCGTGGCCGCGCTCGTCATGTGGGCGATCGGCGCCGGGCTGCGACGCGTGGGTGCACGTTCCTGGCTCATCGTGCTCGCGCAGGCGGCGGCCGTCATGGTCTCGCCACTCGCGGCGCTCGCCGCGCACGGGGTCTCCCCGACCCCGTCCGCTCTGCGGGACGCCGGCCACGAGGCGCAGAAGGTCGCGAACTCCTCCGTCGCTCCCCTGCCGGCCGTCGCCGGCGTCATCGCCGCGCTGACGCTCGGCGCCGCGCTCGTCGCCCTCGTCGTCGACTACGTCGGGGGCACCTCGAAGCTGCCGGCCGCCACCGTGCTGCCCGTCGCGGCGCCGTTCGTGCTCGCGACGACGGCGCTCGGTCAGACGTTGCCGCTGCCCTACTTCGCTGCTGCCGCAGCCGCGTGGGCGCTCCTGATGTGGCTGAGCACGAGTCGTTCCCGCACGTTGACGGGTGCGCCCGTCTTCGCCGCCGTGACGGTGCTGGCCGTGGCCGGCGCCGCCGCCCTGTCGGGGCACGTGCCGACCCGCGCGACTCCGGCTCTCGCCGAGGGTGGGGCCCGGGGCGTCGACACGAGCGTGGACTTCTCGACATCGCTCGACCTGAGCAATGATCTGTCCTCGCGCAACGCGGCGCCCGTCCTCACCTACACGACCGAGGACTCACAGCCCGGCCCGCTCCGGGTGACGACGAGCTCGACGTACGCGGACGGCCAGTGGCGCGCCCGCACGAACGAGCCGACGACGAAGGTGAAGGCCAACAGCGAGTTCCCGGCGCTCGGCTACGACCCGGCCGTGCCGACGACGAGCTCGCAGGCCACCGTCACGCTCAACGCGATGAAGCCGCCGTTCATCGCCGCGCCGACGACGCTGCGCGCCGCCGCCTTCGGCCAGGGCCACGACACCTTCGACGTCGGAACGACGACCGGCGTGCCGCACCTCGCCGCTCAGGTGCCCGCGTACGCCGTCATCTTCCGGACGTTCACGGCGGCAGCGCGCCCCGTCGACGACTCGGCCGTCAGCGCCGGAACCGGTGGGGTGACGCAGGACGACCTCGACGTCGCCTCGCTGCCGCAGGCGGCCCGCACGCGGATCGACGCGCTGCTCACCGCCTCCGGCGCCGGGGATGCGACCTCGCGTTTCGACAAGGCCGTCGCCATCCAGAACCACCTGCGCACCGACCCGTCCTACACGTACTCGCTGACGCTCGCCCCGACCCGCACCGTCGACGGCGCGCAGCTCGACCCCCTGTCCAACTTCCTCGAGACGAAGCAGGGTTACTGCACCCAGTACGCCACCGCGATGGTGATGAGCGCGCGCTCGCTCGGCATCCCGGCGCGCGTCGCGATCGGATTCCTTCCCGGCACGAAGCGGGGCAACGAGTACGAGGTCCGCGCCGCGGACGCGCACGCCTGGCCGGAGCTGTACTTCCCCGGCATGGGGTGGACGCGGTTCGAGCCGACGCCCGGTTCGCGCTCGGGCGCCGCCCCGGCCTACGCACGGACGAGCCCGTCGGCGACGAAGTCGTCGTCGAGCGCCCCGACGACGAGCTCGAGCGCGCCCGTGCCGTCCACTCGTTCGGTTGCCCCATCGACGACGCAGACGTCGAGGTCGACCTCGCACGGCGCGCCGGTGACGCCCCACGACGACGGCGTTCTTGGTCGCGTCCTGCTGACGCTGCTCGGCGCACTGGCCGTCATCGCCCTGCTCGGCGCATTGCCGCTGCTCGGTTGGTGGCGACGCAACCGCCCGGTGCGTCAGGCACGTGAGCCCCGCGAGCGTGACGAGGCGCTGTGGCACCGCATGGTGTGGAACCTGCGCGACCTCGGGTACGTCATCACGACCGAGCGATCCCCACAGGAAGCGGCCGGCCGGTTCGCCGACGACAACCCGCGCGCGTCGACGCACCTCGTCCAAGCCGTCGAACGCGCGGCACACTCGATCGAGAACTCGCGCTACGCTCCGACGCCTGCGCGGGGCATGGCTGCCACGACCGAACGCGTGACGCGCGCAGCACGCTCCGACGCCTCCGTCGGCGCTCGCCTGCGGGCGTGGCTGCTGCCCCGCTCAGCGTTCGGGGCACGGAGCTGACGTCGCCGCGGGGCCCTTCGAGCGTGGGTCCCGCGGTGCGTCAGACGTTCTGGCTCGTCCGGTGTGCCGGATGGTCGGGCGTTCGACCCGTTAAGGTCGCGGATATCTGCGTTTTCCCTACGCCCAGACTTCTTGAACGAGGGCCCTTTAACACGGCATACACGCCACTGGCCCACATCCACTCGAGTGGATGTGGGCCAGTGGCGTCGTGCGCGAGGCTGCGAACGCCTCGCGCCTCGTCCACGACTCTCAGTCGAGGATTCTCAGTCGAGGTAGTTGCGCACTAAGAACGCGTTAGCGCTGTGCGGATTTCAGGTGGTGGCGCGGTGATTGAGCGTCAGGCAAAGCGCTGTGCCGCGTAATACCCCCGACTAAGTGGAGACCCCGCGAGGTTGCAGCCTCCGGGGTCGTGACGAACAGCATGGGAGTGCTGAACGTGAACCCGATTCTAGATGTGTGGTGCGCCCTATGCGACCACCTCGCACCCTTCGCGGCTATGGCCGTGGTGCCGCTGCTGCTGTGGGTGCACCACTTCGAGACGATGCCGCCGGCGGCTATTCACGAATCCGGTAGTACGGAACCCGTAACAGCGGCGTGCTCGTCGGTGACGTAGCCACTGGTGAGGTCATCGACCTTCCCTCTGACAGCGGAAAGGTCGTCGCCACTACCGACGCCCCTGAGGGGTGGGCCGCATGAGCGCCGCGCAGGACGCCGCGCGCCTCGTGAGCCTCGCCGTGGCGCACAACGACGCCACCGAGACGCTGCTCGAGCGCACCATCGCAGGCACCGCGAGCCCGTGGGACGCCCGCGCCGTCACTGCCGCGTTCGATGCGATGGACGCCACCCGCCACGCGCTCAAGATCGCGCACTTCCCCGACGCTCGCGCCGTGTTCGTCGACCTCGGCCGCGTCATCGTCGAACACCGCGACGGACGCTTCGAGCGCGTCGCCACCGACGAAGAAGCCTGAACGCGCAGGTGTAACAAACGTGACACCTGAGCCCACCCCCCACCGAAAGGCACGACCATGACGACCACCACCACGACGTTCGAGGACGTGCGCGCCTGCCGAGTGCCCTGGTGCCAGGAACACACCGCGCCGCTCGAGGCCGCCCACGACCTCGGCGACGGATGGATACGCGACCCCAATGAGCCCGGCCTTGTACGCATGCACGTGCGCCCCGGCCGCTTCTTCGACCTGCAGCAGTTCGAGGACTACGCGGACGTCTCGCACGTCATGTCGGCGCCGACCGTCGATGCTGTCGAGCGCATGGTCACCGACACCGTGGACGACATGCGAGCGTGCGCCGCCGAACTGCTCGAGTTCGCGGACATCGCCGCAGAGAGTCGGATCGACCCGGCGTGAACGCCTCCCGGCGCTGGGGCTCGAACCTTGGGAGCTGTGGCTCCCAAGGTCTGCCGTCACCCGGCGCCGGGGCTTCCGGTCGATCGCGATTGAGACTCCATCGCCATGTACTCGCACGCTAGGACGAGGTCACACCTGCTCGTGCAAGCGCACCTGCGCACGCGAAACCAAAGTTTGTGCCGTACAAGCTTTGCCCCCGACGAGCATGGCACCTGAGCGCACGTGGGGCCTTCTTCGCTTCGAGGAAGAGTGAAGCGCCCTGGGTTT
>NZ_DCNR01000008.1:0-4244 GCF_002322065.1 Dermacoccus sp. UBA1591
GTCGACCTGCCGCTCATCCGCTACGCGGCAAGCAAGGGCAAGCCAATCATCATCTCGACGGGCATGGCCTCGCTCGGTGAGATCAACGCGGCCGTCGAGGCGGCGCGCAGCACGGGCAACGAGCAGATCATCGTGCTCGCCTGCACCGCCAACTACCCGGCCGACCCGAGCGAGTCGAACCTGCGCGGCATCCCCGTCATGCGCGACGCCCTCGGCACGCTCATCGGCTACTCCGACCACACGATGGGCATCGGCGCGGCCGTCGCGTCCGTCGCGCTCGGCGCGGTTCTCGTCGAGAAGCACGTGACGCTGAACCGCGAGGACGGCGGCGTCGACTCGGCATTCTCCTCCGAACCGGAGGAGCTGAACCAGCTCGTCACGCAGACGAAGATCGCGTGGCAGTGCCTCGGCGAGCCGCGCATCGGCGCTCGCGCGCAGGAGAAGGAGGGCCTGCGCTTCCGCCGCAGCCTCTACGTCGTCGAGGACGTCAAGGCTGGCGACGTCGTGACGGCGCAGAACGTGCGCTCCATCCGCCCCGCGAACGGCCTGCCTGCCGATACGTTCGACACGCTCGCAGGCCGCACGTTCATCAAGGACGCTCCCAAGGGCACGCCGATGTCCTGGGGACTCGTCTGAGCGCCGATCGAAGGAAACTGCAATGACTCACGATGCTGCCAACACCGATCGAGAATCGGGCGCAGTCCTGCTCGGGGACCACCTCGTCGAGGGCACTGATCTGAATAGCACCGCGCCGCTTTCGGGCGTGCGCCTTCTTCTCGCCGCTTTGTGCGACTCCCGTCCGCCTCAGCGCGTCCTGGTGATCGGAACAATGGCCGCGCAACTGGTCGACGCTTTGCCCGAATCCTCCAGCGCCGACATCGTGGTCCGCCATCTTGCCGACGTGCGTTCTTTGGCGGCTCGCTTCGTCGAGAGAACCGAGGACAGGTACTTCTGTGGCGGGCTCGAGCTGTTCGACACGCCAGATCTGTACGACCTCGTCGTCCTCATGGGCGGAGGCCCGGAGGTGCTTTCTCCTGTCGGGCAAGGAATGGACGACGCTTCCATCATCGCTAAAGTGGCCGAGCGCCTCACCCCGCATGGGGTTCTACTCCTCGGTTCGAACAACCCGCTGGGCCTTGGGGAGCTACTGGCGCTCGAACCCGAGGTGCCGTTCGACGACGACCGCCGTTGGTATCTTGGCCACTCGAAGGTGTCCCAGAGGCCGCTGCTGCTGACTGAGCTGGAGGGCGCGATCGAAGGCGTCGGGATGCGCACCTCTTCACGAATCGTTGCGTACCCGTCATTGCATGATCCGCGTGTTCTTGCCTCGGCGCATCATTCGAGGGACCGGGCTCTCCTGAGCCATGCCGTAACGCGCGCGCTTCGAGAGCAGTTCAGCGAGCGGCCCGCCGCGCGGGATGCGGCTGTCACGACTGAAATGGTCGTGGCCTCCGGACTCGATATCACCCTGGCACCGGCCTGGTTCAGCGTGGTCGCGCGCGAAGACTTGATGCTGGACCTTCCCGATCTCGTGGTCACCGACACCCACCCGAATACGGACTGGGCACGTGTCGCCGCATACCGCGCAGGCGAGGTGACAACCACATGGGGAGATGGCAAGGACACATCCCCCGAACGATCGGCACTGGGAGTCTCCCGCGACCTCAGCGCACCGGCCATGGCGAGTGACGGACAAACGCTGGAGCAACTTCTGCGTGAGGCAGCTGCCAACAGTGACTACCGCACGCTGCGCAGATTGGTTAACCTCTACCACGACTGGATTCGCTCGAGCTCACCCAGCGGCCCACTGCGAAGCATGCGCGGTCTCTCGCGCGTCGATCTCAGCCCTGGACACGTGAGCGCGACGCACGCGCAGCTGGCGACGGATGAGGCGGACGAGCCAGCAGGAACCGCGGCTGACCAGGAGGTGGCCGACGGCCTCTTCGGAGACCCGAGCGTGGACGATGCGGCTCAACTCGGGCTTGGTTTTGACCCGGTGCTGAGAGAGACCGGCATCGAGCGTGACACCGTCGAGGATACGCACCACCATGATGGGGGGCGTGATGAGGCGAGCGCGCCACCTGTGCCCGTCGAAGCAGTCGTGGACCAGACCACCACGGGCGACACAGATATGGTGCGTCAGTGGTTCGCGACTCCGGACAACGTGGCGCTTTCGTCGGACGGAAAGGTGCAAATTGTCGACGGCTCCTGGTCGATCGCCAACCCGTCAGCGGGCCAGCTCGCATTCGTGCGAGGGCTGCGCGTCTTTGCGACCCGATTGCTCGCGTCAGGCGCAGCTCATCCGTGGCGCCTGCCTGTCACTCCGGAATCGGTCGTGCGCACCCTGGCCTCGATGGCCGGGGTGACGGTCGCAGACGGCGACATCGAGATGGTGGCTCTCCTCGAGACGGAGGTGGCCCTCGCAACCGGAGCGGCGAACCGTGACTTCGACGCCGAGGTGCGCCGAAACATCGCTGACGGCGCCCGGGACAATCACCTCCCATCCGCCACAGCGGCAGGATTCCGTGAACTGCTGGCACAGACGCGCTCGCTGAATCACACGATCAGGGCGCAGCAGCGTCAGATCGCGTGGCTGGAGGGCACCCTGAAGATGCGCGATCGCCGTATCAGGGAGTACGACCGCCTGATGTTCAAGCTCGAGGAATCGATGAGCTACAAGGCCCTGCGGGCCGCAGGTGCGCCCAAGCGCATCGCGGTGTCTAAGGCTCGCAGCCGGGTCGAAGAGGTCGTTCCGCCACGTTTGCGCGGAAGGGCGAAGCGTGCCCTCGACCGGGCGATCGCGCCGAACGCGGATTGACACTCATGCTCTGAGGCGACAGGCGGGTCCACCGATGCGTGACGAACGCGATTCTGCGTTCCTTACGCATCGGCGGACCCGCCTGTCGATGGCACCCGGTGCGCGCGCGTGCTGAGTCGCTCGGCAGAAGCAGGATCGCGGTTCGTCGGCTGCACACTGGCGTCGAGGGGCACTCGACCAGCGCTCCAAAGCCGATGAGCGGTCGGCCGGGACGACACCGCGAACAAATGCGCATCAGGAGCCTTCGCAGCGGCGCACTACATCACAGGTGTGCCCGCCCGGCCCGGCTTAGGGGCGTATACCCTGCTCAAGGGACGCCCCGTGTCCCGGACCGCACTGGTTCCTGCGAACCGCAGCAGGGGACCGGTCTCGCACACTTGCAAGCGACCCCCACGAGGACAACGCCGATCGAGAGTGGGGCAGCGTCAGAAACCGCGCTCAGGACGAACGCGCGGTGGTGCACTCCCGGTACGCGCAGAGGGGAACTCTGGGGAGGGGCTGAAGCGACGGAGGACGCGCTCGAACGAGATCGAGTCGTCCGGAGCTTGCGCCACCCGTTCCTCGACGTCGAATTCGTCGGCCCAACCAAAGAGGTCCACGATCTCTTCTGGCGGGAGAAGCTGGTCTGCACCCAGTTCTGCTACCGCAATCTCCCGGGCCACATCAGCCGGCACGGCTGGTTGATGAAATTCGGGGAAGATTTCCTGAGGCCGCTGCGCTCCCCCGAGCACCGCGTGATCGTTGTCGAGCTGCATGGGGTCTCCATAGACGCCGACCTCTGCTCCTGCCAGGGATCCGTGCAGAAGGGCCGAGGTCATGCGGTTGCTCACGACGCGCCGGTGACGGCGCACCTCGGCCAGCTGCTTGTAGAGGAACTCAGTGTCGGTTCCTCTCCAGAGATAGCCACGGCGTCCATGAGTGATGACACGGAACCCGGCGTCCTCGTACAAGCGTCTGATCCGCGGCTGCTCGTACTCGTTGATGTAGAGACACATCGTGATGGGGACGTCGCCCTCGGTCTCGCGGATCTCAGCGATGTAGGCCTCATGGTCTCCGGCTACCTGCTGGCCTTCCCACCCATGGAAGGGATACACGATCGTGCCTTCTCGTGTGTGACCCTCGGCCTCCCAATCTGCCTGTTTCTCGAGCTCGAGCAGGTAGTTCCAGGGCGCGCCGATGACGACGTAATCGCGCAACCCCGCAGCCCAGCCACGTCGGGCGCAGCCATCGCTGTAGACGAACTTCGGGTAACGCGCAGCGAAGACGGTGTTGACCGCGAAACCGTCGTGCATGTTCCATCCGTGCTGCAGGTACCCCCAAATACGTGGGGGCTCTGCCAGACCGACGTAGCGGGACATGATGTGAGCATGGCCGTAAAAATGGTTGGCGTGATGCATCTGGCTCAGGCCCCGCAGAACGTCCGAAT
>NZ_DCNR01000116.1:0-485 GCF_002322065.1 Dermacoccus sp. UBA1591
CAGTCATCCCACCATCCTTGCCCGTTCGCGGCACCCGACGCAATGAACGCGGCGCCGCCCCGACCAGCACCGCTCACCACGTCTGATGGCGCGGTAGCGGCGCATCGTTGCCCGAGAACGCGTCAAGCACGACGCGATTTCGGGCAACGATGCTGCGAAGAGGGTGCGACGCCCGCGCATGCCGTCCGCAGGCGTCATCAGCGGGCGCCTACGATGAGGACATGATCGACCCGAGCCGTCACGCCGTGCTGTGGCTGCTCATCTTCTTCGTCCTCGCGACGGCCGCGACGCGCACCGCGACGCGCTACATCCGTCACCGCGCCGACCAGGCCGAGGCGTACCTCAAGGAGAACGCCGAGCCGGGCATGTTCCGCAACATCGCCATCGCGGGCATCCACATCCACCATCAGGTGTGGGGCATCCTCATGCTGCTGTTCAGCGGCCTCATGCTCATCACGTACCTGCCCGAGCGCGGCCTGTGGCTC
>NZ_DCNR01000116.1:710-7637 GCF_002322065.1 Dermacoccus sp. UBA1591
AGGACGTCTACTGGCAGGAGGAGGGACGCCAGTCGATCAGCGCCCTGCTCGTCGCCGTCGCCATCACCGCAGCCCTCGTCCTGGGCGCGAACCCGCTCGACATCGTCCCCGGCAGCGACGGAGTGCCCGGCGTCGTCGTCGCGGTGGGCATCGTCATCAACTTCGGGTTCGTCGTCCTGACGATCCTCAAGGGCAAGCTGCTGACGGGGTTGATCGGCGTGTTCGTGCCCGGTCTCGCCGTCGTGGGTGCCGTGCGCGTCGCGAAACCCGGATCGTGGTGGGCGACCAAGCGATACAAGACGGGCGGGTGGCTCGATCGGCGCTCCCACGCGCGTTTCAACGACGCCTACGACGAACGCTGGAACGCCGTGCGCGACTTCATCGGCGGCCGCCCCTACCCGCGCGAACAGATGCGCGCGACGATGCGCTCACAGATGCAGGCCGCGCGCCGACGCCGTCAGGAACTGCCGCTCGAGCGCGCTCAGGCCCGCGTCGCGCGTGAGATGCGCCGGCATGAGCGGCTGACGGCCGCGCAGGTGCGGCGATCGTCGACGCGGGCGCGCTCGAGACGTCGACGCTGACACGGCGGGGCGACGCTCGACGCCCCACACGGTGCGGAACTGCACCACGTGGGACGTTCGCGCCGACCGATTGCCCCACTCGGCGCGATCTGCGCCGAGTGGGACGTCACGAGGTTCGAACAGTTCCGCCCCGGGCCAGGTGCCTCGTTCGTTTCACTCGCGTACCGTCGAGCCCATGGACGAAACGGTGTTCACCTACGGCAGCCCCCAACTGAAGTTCGGCCCCGGAGCCATCGACGAGATCGCTTGGGACGCATCCAATCTCGGCGCGCGCAGCGTCGCCGTCGTGAGTGATCCGGGCGTCGCGGACGCAGGCATCACGCGACGCGTCGCCGACGTCCTGACGGGCGGTGACATCAGCGTCGACGTCTTCACCGGCGCCCGCGTCGAGCCGAGCGACGCCTCGTTGCAGGAAGCCACCGACTGGGCCCGCAAGAACGGGCCGTGGGACGCGATCGTCGCCGTCGGGGGTGGCTCGAGCATCGACACGGCCAAGGCCATCGCCCTCATGACGACGAACGACGGCGACCTCGTCGACTACATCAACGCGCCCGTCGGTGGCGGCAAGAACCCGACGAAGCCGCTCGTGCCCGTCATCGCCGTGCCGACGACGACCGGCACGGGCAGCGAGTCGACGACGATCTGCGTCCTCGACGTGCTCGAAGCGAATGTCAAGACGGGCATCAGCCATGCGTCGCTGCGCCCGCGGCTCGCCGTCGTCGACCCGCAATTGACGATGACGCAGCCCGCCGGCGTCACCGCGGCCGCGGGCATGGACATCCTCTGCCACGCCCTCGAGAGCTACGCGGCCAAGCCGTACACCGAATTCGCCGCCAAGCGTGCCGAGGAGCGCGTGCCGTACTGCGGCGCCAACCCGATCAGCGACATGTGGTCGCGCGAGGCCGTGCGTTTGCTCGCGACGTCGTTCCGCACCGCCGTCGCGGACGGTGACGACGTGGACGCGCGCGGCGCGATGGCGCTCGCGGCGACGTTCGCGGGCATGGGGTTCGGCAACGCCGGCGTCCACGTGCCGCACGCGTGCGCCTACCCGATCGCCGGCATGGTGCGCGACTTCCGCCCCGACGGCTACGACGCCGACCACCCGATGGTGCCGCACGGCATGGCCGTAGCGATGACGGCGCCCGCCGCGTTCGCGCTGCTCTACCCCGCCGACCCGGGGCGCCACCACGAGTTGGCCGCGTTGCTGGAACCGGACACCGCCGGCAGCGACCTCGGCTGCGATGCGCTGCCCGACGCACTGCGTCGCCTCATGCGCGACATCGGCCTGCCCAACGGCCTTGTTGCACTGGGCTATTCGAGCAGCGACCTGCCGCAGCTCGTCGACGGCGCGATGAAGCAGCAGCGCCTGCTCGCGACGGCGCCCGTCGACATCACCGAGACCGACGTCGAACGCGTGCTGCGAGATTCGATGACGCTCTGGTGACGACACCGCTGCCGTGAGGCGGGCGCTACGGTGGGGCTCGGCATCGCAGGACGTCGACCGCTGCGGGGGGTTCACAGGTGGCCGGGCCTACAAGGCGCCCGCCCGTCCCCCTCTGCGATTCGCGCATCGATTCCGTCGTCACGCCGGGCCCCTGGCATGACGCCGCCCTCGTCCGGCTCGCCGGTTCTGACGACGAGCGTCCGATGGGCTTTCCGGCTCAGTACGCCGAGCGCATCGCGAAGATCGGCGACAAGCCCCTGCGCAGACGGGTGAGGCCCGGTCGCCCGCGTGACGACGGCAGGACGCCGCAGCCCGTCAGCGTCCGGCGACCGTCACAGGTGATGCGCCCAGACGATCGGTCCCGACCGCGAGCGCACTGGCGCCTGACCCGCGACCGACGACGCCGGCAGCGACGCCGGCGTCAGCGTCAACGTCCGAGCTGCAGCGCGATCATCGGCGCGAGGGTGCGGACGACGTCGCGCGGCGGCATGGAGGCGATCGGCTCGATGCCGATGAGGTAGCGCGCGAACACGAGCCCGGAGATGACGGTTCCGACGCCCGCAGCACGGCGGGAGGCGTCGGCGCCTCCGATGTGATCGCGCACGTGCGTCAGCAGCTCGGCGGTGATGAACTCGCTGAACAACCCGCGGATGGCGGGATCGCCGAGCACACCTTCGACCGTCTCCTGCAGCACCGGGCGCGAGCCCGCGCTCTCCCACACGGTGATGATGGCCATCAGGAATTCCTCGGCCACGCGCTGCGGGGGCTTGCCCCGGGCACGGCTGAACACGGACTCGACGGCGAACGTCGGGCTGAACTGCAGCCCCATCGCCTCGGCGAACAGCAGCCGCTTCGTCCCGAAGTGATAATTCACCAACGAGTGGTCCACACCGGCCTCCCGGGCGATCGACCGGGCTGACGTGCCGCGGTATCCGGAGGCCAAGAACTGTGCTCTGGCCTCCTCCAACAGGCGTTCTCGGGCATCACTACCACCTTTGGGACGCCCCCGCGAAGAATTCACCACGGTGGCATCATCGCATCAGGGCGGGCCATGCTGGGGTCAATCGCACGACATCGCAGAGCGGCCACGAGCCACGCGCCCAGGCACCGCTCCCCGGCATCAGGAGCCGTCATGACCGAACCCACGCCGCCCATGCGCGGCGAGCACCACACGCACGCAGACCTCGACGCGGCCCGCGCCGAGGAGGCACAGGCCCGCACCGAGGCGCCCGCGACGACCGGCACGACGCAGAACGGCGTCGAGGCCGACGGCGCCGAACGCGTCGAGGAACCCGAGAAGGAGCAGCCGCCGCTGCTCGTCTTCGTCCTCGCGCTGCCCGTCGTCCTCGGCCTCATGCTGCTCGCGTTCGCGACGCCGGCCGTGCACTCCGGCGCGAAGGATCTACCCCTCGCCGCCAGCGGCCCGCAGCAGGTGACGTCGAAGATCACCTCGACGCTCGAGAAGGAAAAGCCGGGCGCGTTCGACGTCAAGACCTACTCGACGCCCGAGCAGGGCGCCGACGCCGTCAAGAACCGCGACGCCATCGGCGGCATCGCCGTGAAGCCGCAGGGCGCCGTCATCCAGACGGCCGCCGGCGCGGGCTCGCCGTACTCCGCGCTCCTCAAGGGCGTCGGGGCGGGCCTCGAGAAGCAGGGCCAGAAGGTGACCTACCAGGAGCTCGCTCCGCTCCCGGCGAAGGACCCGATGGGCACCGCCATGACGAGCGCCGGACTGCCGCTGATCTTCGGTGGCATGGCGACGTCCGCCGCACTGTTCTTCACCTTCCGCGGCTCGTTCGCTCGACGTGCGCTCGGCGTCGTCGGCGTCGCGACACTCGGCGGCCTGCTCGCCGCGTGGATGCTCACGTCCTGGCTCGACGCCGTCGACTGCTCGTTCTGGAAGCTCGCGCTCGCCTTCGGCCTCGGCATCGCGGCCATCGGCTTCACCGTTCTCGGACTCGCGAAGAACCTCGGCCCGGCCGGCTTCGGGCTCGGCGCCGTCGCGATGCTGTTCATATCCAACCCGATCTCGGGCCTCGCGACCGGCCCGCAGTGGCTGCCGCACCCCTGGGGCACGATCGGGCAGTTCCTGCCCGTCGGTGCGGCCGGCACCGCGCTGCGATCAGTCGCCTACTTCGACGGGCGCGGGGCGTCTCAGGCCTGGATCGTCCTGCTCTGCTGGGCCTTCGGCGGGTTCGTCCTGCTGTCGCTCGGCAAGTGGCGCAAGACAGCGCACTGACGGCCAGCCCGGGCGCGACGAGCGACGCGGCATCATCCGGGCGCGATCCATCATGGCTGGGTCGGCGCCCGCGCCATGTCGTGGCGGGCCTGTCGCGCACGGGGCGAATCGGGCACAGGCGAGTCGGGCGCGGGCATTGCGCAGAACACGGCGGTGCAGGAGTACGTGAGTCGGGCACGGGGCACTCGGGCGGGGCGAGTCGGGCGCAGCCTTGTCACGCACCCGCTTCCGGCCGTCGGCGGGACGGATCGTCGCAGCCAGCACATGTCGGAATAGTTGAACAGTCAACGGTATTGACACCGGCATGAAGATCGACATCTGGAGCGACATCGTCTGCCCGTTCTGCGTCATCGGCAAGCGACACCTCGAGCTGGCGCTCGAGAACTTCGAGCACGCGGACGACGTCGAGATCGTCTGGCACAGCTACGAACTCGACCCGAGCATAGAGCGTGAGCCCGGCCGCACGCTCGTCGACACGATTGCGACGAAGTACGGCATCAGCGCCGAGCAGTCGGCGGCGAGCCAGCGGGACGTCGCAGCGCGCGCGGCCGCCGTCGGCCTGACGTTCAACTGGCAGGACGCGAAGTACGGCAACACGTTCGACGCCCACCGCCTCATCCATCTCGCAGCGCATCACGGACTCGCGACCGCGGCGGAGACGCGCCTCATGCACGCGTACTTCACAGAGGGCGTCTCGATCGGCGACGTCGACGAACTGCAGCGTCTCGGCGAGGAGATCGGGTTGCCCGCCGACGACGTCCGCCGCGTCCTGGCCGGCGACGAGTTCACTCAGGACGTGCGCGCCGACGAAGCGGCGGCGCGTCAGATCGGCATCACCGGTGTGCCGTTCTTCGTCCTCGACGGGCGCCTCGCCGTCTCCGGTGCGCAGCCCGTCGATACGTTCGAGCGCGCCCTGACGCAGGCCTGGCAGGCTCGTACGGCCACCTCGGACCCGACCTTGGACGCGGCGGCAACGCACGGCGCGTCCACGTCATCCGACGACGCCGACCCCGACGACGTCGAGCCCACCGGCCCCGACGCCGACTCAGTCGACCATGGCCGCGCCAGCACCCACAGCCATCCCGGCACCTGCGACACCGACCACTGCGCCATCTGACCGCGGGCCCGTACCCATCTGCGATTTTCGTACCCGTTTACCGGGAGTAAATGTGGACGAACATCGCAGATGGGTACGGCTCCGACGCCCTCATAGCCGCCTCACAGCGACGCCATACGGGGTGGTGAAGTGAGGGCGGGACCGTGGCGTCATGAGCACGCAGGTCACCATGCCGCCGACACCGAACAGACTCGGCGCCTCCGCCGTCGCGGCACCACGCGAACCGCGCGTCGTCCCCTCCTGGTGGCGTGACGCGAGCATCGTCGTCGCCTGGGGCCTCGGCCTGTTCGTCGTCGCCCTGTGGGTGACGAACGGCGGGATCGCCGGCCTGACGTCCACGTCGGGCGTCCTCGACGAATCGGGCCGCCTCACGGGTCTGATCGCGAGCTACCTGCTGCTGCTGCAGGTGCTGCTCATGGCGCGAGTTCCGTTCGGAGCAGGCCTTCGGGCAGGATGGGCTGACGCGCCTGCACCGCTGGGTCGGCTTCTCGAGCTTCACGCTGATGCTCGCCCACATCGCCCTCATCACGCTCGGCTACGCCGCCGACGCGCACCAGAGCATCTGGGGGCAGATCGTCGACTTCACCCTCACCTACCCGGCGATGCTGCTCGCCCTCGCCGGAACCGTCGCGCTGTGCCTTGTCGTCGTCACCAGCATCAAACCGCTGCGCCCCGCTAGCGCGACTCGGTCCCCGCGCTCGCGCGCGCTGCGCTACGAGAGCTGGCATCTGCTGCACCTGTACGCCTACCTCGGCGTCGGTCTGGCCCTGCCGCACCAGCTGTGGACGGGCCGCGACTTCCTCGCCTCGCCCGTCGCGACGACGTTCTGGTGGGCCCTGTACGCGGCGGTGGCGCTCACCGTCATCGTGTTCCGTGTGCTGCTGCCGCTCGCGCGCACCCAGCGCGCCGGCCTGCGCGTGACGAACGTCGAGGAGATCGCGCCCGGCGTCGTCAACGTCAGCGCCGTGGGGCGCGCCACGGCCGCACTCGACGCGCGCGCCGGCCAGTTCCTGCAGTGGCGCTTCGGCGGGCCGGGCGTGACGCGCGCGAACCCGTACTCGCTGTCCGCCGCGCCTCGCGTGAGGGACGACGGGCAGGTCGAGCTACGCTTCACCGCCGCGATGATCGGCGACGGCTCACGCCGCCTGTCGACGCTGACGCCGGGGACGCGCGTCCTCGTCGAAGGACCGTACGGCCGCATGCACGCAGGTGCGGCGCGCACCCGGGCGTCGCTGCTCATCGGCGCCGGAATCGGCATCACGCCGCTACGCGCCCTGCTCGACGAACTGCCGAGCGACCCCGCGACGGGGCGGCTCGACGCGACCGTCATCCACCGTCACAGCACCGACGACGACCTCGTGCTCGACGACGAGATCGAGGCCATCACCGCCGCGCGCGGTGGCCAGTACATCGTGCTGCGCGGCCACCGCATCCCCGGCCGTGAGAGCTGGCTGCCCGAGGATCACCGTCACCTCAGCGACGCCGACGCACTCTTGCTCGCCTGCCCGGACGTCCGCGAACGCGACGTCTACGTCTGCGGCGGGGC
>NZ_DCNR01000116.1:7850-29382 GCF_002322065.1 Dermacoccus sp. UBA1591
TACTGAGCGAGGACGATCATGAAACGCATCACCTGGTGGGCCATGAGCACGCTGACGCTGCTCGTGCTGCTGTTCAGCTACCGCACGTCGACCGAGGCAGTCGCAGCCGGCGGGGCTGGGGCGTCGAACACCGTTGCGATGCAGCAGAACACCACGACGGGCCAGAGCGAAGCGGGATCGACGCAGACGACGACGTCGGGGTCCGGCACCGGTTCGGGTTCGACGCCCGCGGCCTCGGCTTCCACGTCCGGCTCGGCGAAGTCCGCGACCTACACGGGCACGAGCGTCGATACGCGTTGGGGGCCGGTGCAGGTGCGCATCACCGTCGCGAACGGAAAGGTCACCTCGTCGGAGGCCATCGTCTACCCGAGCGAGAACTCGCGCGATCAGGAGATCAACTCCGTGGCCATCCCGACGCTCAACTCCGAGGCGACGGGCACGACGACGAGCTCGATCGACATGGTCTCCGGCGCGACGTACACCTCGACGGGCTACATCCAGAGCCTGCAGTCGGCGCTCGACCAGGCCCACATCTGAGCCCGCGATGACAACGACGGCTTCGACGCGAGAAGAGATCATGACGCCCACCACCCCGGAACCGACGTGGCGCACCCGAGCGTTCGTCGAACACACGATGGGCATGGCCGTCTCGCTCCATATTCGCGTCGCACACGACGAGTTCGGCTCACGCACAGACGAACTGGCCGACACAGCCCACCGCGCCTTCGCCGCCCTGCACCGCGCCGACGACGTGTTCTCGACCTACCGCGCCGACAGCGACCTCATGCGTATTCGCCGCGGCGAGCTCGACGAGACCGAGGCGGACCCCTGGTACGCAGACGTTCGCGCGTTGTGCGAGGAAGCCGCGACCGTCACGAATGGCCTGTTCACGACCGACCTCGTCGGGCCCGACGGCAGCCGCGGGTACGACCCGACGGGCCTCGTCAAGGGTTTCGCCGTCGAGCGCGCCGCCGACGTCCTGCGCGCCGTCCCCGGAATCGTGTTCTGCCTCAACGCCGGCGGTGACCTGACGTGCGACGCGGGGGCGGGCGCGAGTGCAAGCATCGAACGTGTGTGGCGCGTCGGCATCAGCGACCCACGCGACGCGGCGGGCGTCGTCGCGACGCTCGAGCTGACGCAGGGCGCGCTGGCGACATCAGGTACCGCGCAGCGCGGCGCCCACATCGTCGACCCGAGGACGAATGTGGACGAAAATCGCAGAGGAGGACAGGAATCGCCGATGGGGCACGGGGGCGAGTGTGCGAGCGTCACCGTCGTCGGGCCGGATCCAATCTGGGCCGACGTGTGGGCCACCGCCTGCTTCCTCGACCCCGACGCCCTCGCCTTCAGTCGCATGGCCGCCAGCTACCGCGTCGCGCACCTGCAGGCCTGACACGCTGCCTCCCACGGGTCTCGAGGCGCGGCCGGCATGCAGATCCGAGACCGCCGCCGGCCCGGCCGCGAACGGACCCCGCCAGGAGGCGTGAGCCGGCGCGGGCGCGGTCCGACCCTCCGGCCGGCATGTCCGCTGCATCCGCGGTACCGCCACGTATTCTGGGGCGGTGAACCCTGAATTGTCCGTCGTCGTCCCCATGTTCAACGAGCAGGACGTGCTGCCCCTGTTCGCCGAGCGTCTGCGCCCCGTCCTCGACGGCATGAATACCTCGTACGAGGTCGTGTGCGTCGACGACGGATCATCTGACGACACCCCCACCATCCTGCAGCGACTGCGCCGCGAGTGGCCGCAGATTCGTGTCGTGCGTTTGCGCGCGAACGCAGGCCACCAGGCCGCCATGAGCGCCGGCCTTGCGCGCTCCCTCGGCTCCTGGATGGTGACGATCGACGCCGACCTCCAGGATCCCCCGGAGGTCATCGCCGAGATGCTCGACGTCGCGAAGCGCGAGCACGTCGACGTCGTCTACGGCGTGCGCACCGACCGCACGACGGACACGGCGTTCAAACGCACCACGGCCGAGGGCTTCTACAAGGTGATGGGCAAGCTCGGGGCGGGTGGCGCGATGAACGCAGCCGACTTCCGCCTCATGAGCCGAGAAACGGTCGACGCCGTCCTCGCGCTGCCCGAGCAGAACCGCGTGCTGCGCCTCGCCGTCCCGCACCTCGGTTTCCCGAGCGCCGAGGTCGGCTACAAGCGTGAGGCCCGCGCCGCAGGCGAGTCGAAGTATCCGCTGTCGAAGATGCTGAAGCTGACGTTCGACAGCATCACAGGCATCTCCAACGCCCCACTCCGGCTGGCGACGTGGTTCGCCGGTCTGGGGTTCGTCACCGCCTTCCTGGTTCTGGTGTTCGCGCTCATCTCCAAACTGACGGGCCACTCGATCACCGGCTGGGCTTCCACCATGGTCGCGATCTGTGGCTTCGGGGCATTCCAGCTGTTGTGCCTCGGAATCCTCGGCGAGTACGTCGGGCGTTTGTACGTGGCGATGCAGGCTCGCCCGACCCACTACATCGCGTACGACAGCCTCGAGACGCCCGAGAGCCGCGTCGGCGACCCCACCCTGTGAGTCATCGCGGGCGGCCGCTCAGCGCGGCCGCCCGCCCAGCGACCTAGGGCACCCGCGAGGCGGATCACCGCAGGCGATAGATCGTGACGGGCCCGGACGTGTGAACGGGCGTCGCGTACTTTGCCAGTTCCGGCGAGACCTTGCTCGCCCGCGCGTCGCCGAACAACCACCGCACGCCCTGCTTCTGCAGCGCCGCGACACCGGCGGCGGTGGGCGCGTGGAAGACGTTCTCGTTCGTCATGTAGAGGGCGCGATTCGGGTACGGCTGCTGGGTCGCCCGCAGGCCGTGCTCCCCTGCGGCCTTCTGCGGCGCATCCATGTATCCCCATGACTCGACGAGCATCCGACGTTCGCTGAAACCGCTCACCCAGAACGCTCGACGGTCGCAGTTCAGCGTCGACACCACGCCGCGGCAGTGGACGTTCGTGGCCACGAGATCGTGGGCTCCTGAGTGATCGCGCAACCAGAAGGCTGCGGACGATTCCGCCGGCAACACGGAGTACGACGCGACACGGCCGCGAGGCGCGTCGAACTGTTCGTGCGTCGCGTCCGCCGTCGCGACGCCCGCCTGGACGACACCGAGACCGAGCAGCACCGCCGCGCCCCACAGGGCCCTGCGACGCATCAGCACGACGAGCGCGACGACGAGCACCGCCATCACGAGCGTCGGCCAGATGATGCCCCCCGGGATGGCGTGAGGAGCGGGCACGTGCTTGCCCGTGACCGCGCGGCTGATCCACACGACCAGGCCGCCCAACGCGAGCCCGATGGCGGTGACGCCCCAGCGTCGCGGGTGCTCCGCCCGAGCCCAAGCCGCGGCGAACCCCCAGCCGGTCAGCGTCGCGAGCAGCGGCAACGCACCGAGCGGAAAGTAGCCCTGAGACAGGCCTGTGTGGTCGATGAGCTGGAACGCCGCGAGCGAACCGGCGAACGAGCCGAGCAGGAACAGCGGAACCGGGTCGCGACGCCACGTCGATCCGAGGGCCACGGACGTCGCCGCGTACGCGTACCCGAGGAGCATCACGGCGAGCACCCCGAGAACGATGACGAAGACGCTGGGCGTCGCGATGTGCGGCGGAATCATCGAGCCGTGGCCAGTGGGGCGTGGCAGGTGGAGGTAGTCACGGTATGCGCTCGCGCGCCGCACGCTCGACAGCAGGCGCACCTCGGAACCTGCGGAACCGCCGGCGAACAGCGGGAGGGCCATGACGATGCCCACCGCACACAGCACACCCACCGTCAGTGCTCCGCGGCGCACGCGACGGTTGCGGATGAACAGGACGAGGACGACCGCGGCGCCCGCTCCGAAGACGGGCAGGATGCTCGACTTCGCTCCCGCACAGACGAACATGGTGATGACGGCGAGGGCGAGCTGCGCGCCCCGTACCCGTTCGCCGCGCAGGATGGGGGCGAAGAGGTACAACGCCCACAGCGTGAAGACGAGACCGAAGACCTGTGACGGGCTCACCCAGATGAACGGCGTGTGGGGCCCGGCCCCGACCCAACCGAGGAACGACACCGACGCGGGGGCGGCGAGCACGATCATCGCGACGTTGCCCGCGACCCACGAGCCGCTGAGACGCGCCGTCACGACGAGCGTCAGCGCCAGCGTCAGCCCGATGATCGGCAGCATCCACAGCCGCAGCGCCACCATCAGCGTCGAGGCGAACGACCCGAGGCTGCCGGAGGCCATGTATGCGTCGCTGAGCCAGTGGTAGTTGAGGTGGCCCGATTTCGCCTGCGGCACCATGGGCACGAGCGCATGCTCGAGCTCCCCGACGAGGCCGAGATGCCAGTACAGATCCTGATACATCGTGCTCGTGCCCGGGGGCATGCTCTGGTGCGCCGCATCCGCGAGGAAGGCGAGGCCGAGCCACACCGTCAGCGCCACCCACAACCAGGCCGAGGCGACGGGTGTGCGGCCGAGATCCTCGACGGAGCCCGTGACGGGCGTCTCGACGCGCGTCGCTCCACCGGCCGTGCGCGCTGGGGGCGCGCTCATCGACGCCGCCGTCGGGGCCGTGTCCGCCGTGACGGCGCCTGCAGCATCGCCCCTGTGACGCCAGAGCAGCGCCGCACCGACGCCAAAGGCGACCACGCCGCCGACGACCGTCAGGCCGGGCTGTGAGATCGCTTGCCACGCGGCCCAGTTCACGAGTTGCAGCATGATGCCGACGACGGCACCGAGGCTCCATCGCAGCGACCCGCGCAGTCGGGACATGGCAGCGACGACGCCGGCGCCGCAGAGCAGCCAGGCGGACGTCCAGACGGCATAGCGCACGGCGTCCCCGAAGGAGGCGTCGAGCGCGACGGGTGCGAAGAAGATGAACAGTAGGCCCACGACAGCGGGCGCACGACGGGCACGTGTGAGCACCCAGCGGAGTTTAGTGGCTCATCCCCCGGTGCGCCCGTACCCATCGGCGATTCTCGTCCACCTTCACCCCCGGTAAACGAGACAAGCACTGGCAGCAAAGAGGGACGAAAATCGCCGATGTGGACAAGAATCGCCGTCGGGTACGGACCATGCGGCCTCGAGCGCTCAGGCGCGGCGACGATGCGACGGTGCAGCGACGGGGCGAGGAGCCTTTCGCGGACGCTCGGTGCCTCCGGCGGCTCTAGGATCGCCGGGTGAGCTCGCCCATCCCGTCCGACCCGTCGCAGCAGACGACGCATGCGCGCGACGTCGCGCCGAGCGTCTCGCAAGGGGCCGCGCCGAGGAGCGCGCAAGGTGCCGCGTCCCCCGCTGACGACCGCATGACGCCCGCGCAGACGCGTCAGTTGCTCGTCTATCTCGCGGCTGCTCACATGGCCGCCGGAGCGGGGGCGCACGAGGCGGAGGAGGACGTCGTGCGCGCCGCCCGCGCCATCGGGCTGCCCGGCGTGCAGATGCAGGCCAACCCGAACGGCGTGACGCTGGGGCTCGGCCATGGTGAGCCGGCGACGTTCGAGTCCGTCGAGGGTTCGTTGCGACTCGATCAGACGGCGCGTGTCGCCGCGATCCAGCACGGTCTGGAGATGGGGTCGCTGACGCCTGCGGACGCCCTCGCCACGCTGCGCGGCCTGAGGAGGCAACGCGCCCGCTTTCCCGTCGTCGGCATGTACCTCGGCGGCTTCGTCGTCGCAGCGGGCATCGCCGGGATCCTCCAACCGACCTGGCCGAGCGTGCTGTTCGCGGCCCTGGCGAGCCCCGTCACCGTCGCCCTGATCCGCCTGACGGGCCGTCGTCTCGTCCCGGCGGCACTGCTGCCGCTGTTCGCCGGGTTCATCGTCGCGGCCGCCGCGTTCGCCGCCTTCGACGCCGGTCTCGTCGCCAGTCCGCTGCGCACGATGCTGCCACCCGTCGCGGTGCTGCTGCCGGGCGCCCTCATCGTCACGGGCCTCAGCGAACTCGTCGCCGGCGCCATGGTCAGCGGCGCCGCGCGCCTCGCGCACGGCACGGCGCAACTCGTCATGTTCGCCGCAGGCGTCGCCGGCGCGAGCCTGCTGACGCACGCGCCGAGCAGCGCCTTCGTCAACACCCGCGTCGACGAGCTGGGCCCGCTCGCCGGGTTCATCGGCCTCGGGGCGGTGACGATCGGCATCTGCCTCATGGAGTCGGTGCCGCGGCGCCTCGCACCCTGGGTGCTCGCCGTGACGACGCTGACGTACGCGACGCAGTGGTCGATCCAGAACTGGCTCGCCTACCCCGCCTGGGCCGGCGCGTGCGCGGGCGCCTTCATCGCTGCCTTCAGCGCATGGGTGATGGCGCTCGCCCGCCCGACGCTGCCGCGCATGGTGTTGTTCCTGCCGAGTTTCTGGCTGCTCGTGCCCGGCTCGCTGGGGCTCGTCAGCGTCACTCAGCTCGCCATCGACCCGCATGAGTCGTGGAAGACGGCGACGAATGCCTCCGGCGCCATCGTCGGGATCGCTCTCGGGCTCGTGTTCGGCACGAGCGCCGCGCGCGGGCTTCGCGTCACGATCCGACGCACCCGCCGCCGCCGCCGTCCCAACCCGCCCGCCTGATCTACGCTGGAGCGATGACGTCGTCCCCGCGCCTGCGCGCCTTTCTCCTCGCCCTGTGCGGTGTCGCACTGGGCATCGCACTCGCGCGCCTGTCGGGCGGTTCCCTCGCCGTCGTGCTCGCGATCGTCGTCGGCGTCACGTGCTTCATCGTCATGCAGATGCGGCGCGGGGGCTGACAGCCCTGCCAGGGCAGGCTATCCGGCACCAATCTGACCGAATCGGTGGCGCCGGATGCGCCGTTGCGGGGAAAATGAAGGAACGCGTGTCTGCCGACGCGCTGACGTTCGACGTCGACGCCCGTCGACCTCGCCGAGAGTCCACGCTGAAAGGTCTGGCATGAGCACCTCACCCACGGAGCGTCGCGACGACGACTTCACGTTCCCGACCGCCGCCTGGGTCGCTATCGACGTCACGGCCCTCGGCGTGCTCATCCTGCTGCTGTGGATCTTCCAGCCCGAGAAGGGTCTGCTGCCCGAGCCGAGCTGGCTGATCGACCCCCTCGCCGGCTGGCTGCTCGGCAACGTCCTCGGGTTCGCGGCATACAAGACATTCCTCAAGCTGCCGCCGGCCGGCATGGCGGCGATCTGCCTCGTGCTGGTCGCCCTCTCGCCCGTCATCTTCCTCAAGTACCCGGCCATGGGTGCGTTCTTCGCCGCGCTGGCCATCGGCATCGGCGCGGGTTCGATCATCCACCGAACGCTGATCGAGCGCCGCACGCACTGACGCGTCTCGGCCCCAAGGTCGAGCGCGACACCGCAGCCCCCGTCGACGAGACGGGGGCTGCGGTGTTTCACGTGAAACACGCCGCAGCGTCAACCCTGCAATGCGCGCTCCATGCGGCCCCCGACACGACGGAAAGGGCGGGCCCCGCCAAACCGCTGCTCACGTTGCCCGGCGGCCGGCTGCAGGCCGGACGGGCCGGTACGCACGAACCGCCCGGAATCACGAGGATTCTCGGGCGGTTCGTCGATCACGCGTCAGATCGCACGGCGTCCGGGTGTCACGGCATCCCGGCGATGGAACCGCAGTTCGACGCCGCGGGCTTGCCGGCGAGACGGTCGACGACCCAGTCACGCGCAGCCGACTGGTCGGTGATGAACGGGCCGACGTGGTTGAGGATCGCCTTGGTGCCGGCGCTCGGGTTGCTCAGCGGCGCGTACGTGACGTTCGAACCCTCGCCGCACCAGTCGACGGCGAGCTGGCGGGCCTGGCTGTGCGTGACGAGGTCGTCGGCGTTCGCCGTCGCCACGCGCACGGCGGCCGTGGGCTTGAGACGGCCGAGGCGCTGGGCGTCGATGAATTCGGAGAGCGCCGGTTCGCGCGCGACGATCTGCGCGAGCGATTCGCCTGACTTCGTGTACTGCTCCGTCTTCTTGCCACCGAACGCGAAGACGGTGTCAGCGGTGCACTGCCCGCTCGTCTTCGCGAGCATCGCCTTGCCGTTGGCGTTGAGGTTGTCGTCGATGATCTTCTGCAGCCCCGGGTATTCGCTGACAGCGCCGTTGATGATGTAGCCGATGACGCCGGCGATCGGGCTGCCGTCGACGCCGGAGAGCACCGAGCTGAGCTCGGCGGGCGGCGCGCCGACGTAGGCGGCCGCGACGTTCAGCTCCGGCGCGTACGTGGGCGCGGCCTCGACGGCTGCGCCGGAAGCGCCGCCACCCTGGGAGTAGCCGTACGTCGCGACCTTGGAGTCGGCCTTGACGCTCGCGCCGGGCACCTTGCTCGCGACGCGCGCCGCGTCGAGAACAGCGTGGGCCTGGTCGGCGCGGTTCATGTAGCTGTGGACGCGGTCGTTCATGCCGAGGCCGACGTAGTCGGTGACGACGACGGCGACTCCCTTCGACAGCAGGTTGTTCATCGCGGTCGTCTCGTAGTTGAGCCCGATCGAGCCGGGAACCTCGAGGTTGAGCGCGGTGGCGAGCATCTTCGACGGCGCGCACTGGTCGCCCTGGCCGATCGTGCCGACGGAGAAGCTGACGACGGGACGCGGGCCCGGGCCCGTCCACTTCGCCCACGGCTCGATGTAGGCGCCGGTGACGGCGGTCGGCTTGTCGTTCGTGTCGCGTGTCGAGTACATGATGCGCGTCGTCTTGCCGTAGACGCCGAGGCCGGTGAAGAACGGCTCACTCTTGATGAGGGTGCCGGGCGTGGCCGGGACGCTGGCGGGCGCGGTGTAGAAGGTTGCGGTGCCGGCCTGGGCGGCGGGCGCTGCAGCCATCGTCGTGACGCAGGCGGTGGAGGTGGCGGCGAACGTGAGAGCGACGGCGGCGAGACGGTTTCGGCGCATGGGGGTTCCTTCGGGCGGCAGGGTTTTCCGGGGACCAGCAGGGAGCGGCCCACGCGATGTGACCTACCACACAGTATCTTTTCTCGGGAACGGTTGGGGAATGACGTGCCAAAAGTTACGCGAGCGTAACCGAGGTGCGGGATCCTGAGCCGCGCGTCACGAATGGAAGCCCGGCAAACCGAAAAGCCCACCCCGGCGCGGCTGGTTGTGCGGTTGCAGAGCCGAAACCCCTTCATGCGCGATCAGATCGCCGAGCCGCCCGGCCAGGCCCCGTCAGGCGCCGAACGCCGATTCCGGTTGACGTTCCTGCGGCGGCACCTCGGCTTCGTCGCCGGCGCCGCGTCCGAGCACCCGGGCGACGTCTTGGGCGAGCTGCACCGTCGCGTCGATCTCGACGCGGCGCGTCGACACGCTCTCGATGTTGAAGCCGAACGGCACGTCGAGGTAGCGGCAGAAACGTGCGAGTTCGTGCGCGGCGGCGAGGCAGTGCTCGTAGGACGCCTCGAGGGTGTCGTGGCTGCGGCGCAGTTCGTTGCCGACCCAGCGGGGCACGTCGACGCCGAGCCATTCGAGGAAGTCGAGGGTCTTCTCCGAGCCGCACAGCGACAGCGTGAAGATGAGGCGCGCCGGTCGGATGCCCCGCTCGGCGCAGGCGTAGGCGTAGTCGCTGATCGTGTTCTTCGCCTCACCGGTGTCATAGACGACCTGGCTGACGAAGAACGCCGCACCCGAATCCTGCTTGCGCAGCAGCCGTTCGTGCTCGGCGCTGGTGCGTGCGTGGCGTTCGGGGATGACGACCCCGCCGAGCGTCACGTGCTCGTGCTCGGCGGCGAGGTCGACGGCGCGCGGCAGGCTCGTCCGCACAGGCTTGCCGGACGAACTGGCGCCGACGAAGACGGTCGCGTCACCCTGACGGCGTGAGGCGAGGAAGTCGCGCAGCTGCGCCTCGTCGTACTTGCCGACGCAGCGGTAGACGATCGCGTTACCACCCCACCCGGCGAGCGGGCCGGAGAGGAAGTCGGCCGGGTCCATCGTCTCGAGGTAGGGGAACGGTCGGTCGTCGTCGGTGCGATCCGACTCGTCGTCGAGGTCGTAGAGGATGAGCGCGTCGACGTCGAGGCCGTCGAGACGCGTGAGGGTCGCGTCAGCGATCTCCTGCGCACGTTCGGCACTCGTCGTCGCGCGTGGGGGCGTCATGGCGAACAGCAGCAGTTCACGTTCGTCGGTGACGAGGTCGGCGAAGGTGCGTTCGGCATGGGCGCTCATGACGATCGAGGCTAGGCCCGCACCTCATGAACCCTCGATTCGCGCGCCGACCCGTGAGACGAGCAGCCGTCGGCCGCGGACCGAAAGCAGCGGATCATCGCCCGGAAACGCGTCGAGGATGACGCGTTTCCGGGCGATGCCGGCGGCTCTGACGGGTGCCGCGGGGGCTCCGTGGGGCCGGGGGCAACGTCAGGCTCGGGCGAGGACGTCGATCGTCGCGGTCGCGGGATCCCACCACCGCAGACGGTCGGCAACGAGGACGTCAGGCGCCGGCTCACCACCGCGGGCGTCGACGGCGGCCATGGCCTCCCCGAGTCGATCGCGCGGGATGCGCCGACCGAGCGTCACGTGCGGCGTCCACACCGGGTGGCGGACGAGCGGTGACGCCTGACGCAGCGCCGTCACCTCATCGACGACGGCACGGGGCGGCTCGGCGAGGTGCGCGAGCGTCACCCGTGAGCCCGCACCGAACGCGATGAGGCCGCGCACGTCGAGACGGATCGGCAACGCAGCGGCGAAGAACCCACGGGCGCGGGCGACCACGTCGTCGGGAATCGCAGATGCGACGACGAGCGACAGGTGCGGCGCGTTCGTCATGCCACGGTGGTCGAGTTGCGACGGCAGGCCGAGGCATCGCAGCGCCCGCCACTGATCCTCGACGGCGGTGGCGCTGCGCTCGTCGAAGCTCAACTCGAGCGCACAATCGGCCATGACGCGACGCTACCGAGGCCAGAGGATGAAGAAACCACCCCTAGGTGCCCGGTTGAGCCCCAGAGGTGGTTTCGATGCGACGCTCAGGGCCGCGTCAGGCCTGTGATCGGCGACGGTCAGGCCGGCGCGTCGCCGTCGCCGGGATGGTCGGCGGTGTCGTGACGCTCGCGGCGGTCGCGCCGCAGGGGAAGCTCCGCGGTGCGGTCGCCGGCGTCGCCGCGGCCGTCGACGTCATCGTTCGAGGCGGTCTCAGACGCCCGCTCCCGCGGCTCGCGCTCGTAGCCGGGCCCCCGCCCGCCCTCCTGCCTGTGCGGCGGGTGGTGGCCGAGTTGATGCTCGACGAACTCGCCGACGGCGCCGACGCCGTCGTCGTCACTCGCGTCGACGCCGCCCGGGGCGAAGCGGTACGTGTTGTTGCCGATCATGAACAGGATCCACAGGCCGATGACGCCCCAGACCGCCACGACCCACAGGGGGCGGGTGAGGTCGACGCCGCCGAAATAGGCGATCGAGCGCACGGCGTCGACCCCCGCGCCGTTCGGCAGGTACGGGCCGACCGAGCGCCACGGCTCGGGCAGCACGTCATAGGCGAACGCACCGCCGGCGGAGGGGTTGCCGAGGATGACGAACAGCAGGATCGCGAGGCCCACGCCGAGCGAACCGAATGCCGACGTCAGGCCGAACGTGAACGTGCTGACGGCGAAGACGAGCGCCATGCCCATGGCGGACATCTTCCAGAACGGGCCGGGCAGCGCGTCGAGCATGTGCTGCGCCACCAGGGTGCCGACGATGCCCGAGAGCACCGCGTACGCGGCGAACAGCAGCAGACGCATGCGCGCCCCGATGGCGGTGTGCGAGCGGTTGCCGACGACGGTCGTCATCGACGCGGGAAGCAGGTAGGCGCCGACCATCCAGGCGAGGACGAGATAGAACGCGGCGGTTCCGCGGGCGTCGTCGGGCGCAGCCTTGACGACGTCATGCGTGACGAGGCCGCGCTTCGCGTTCTGTGACGTCTTCGTCGCAACGGTCTGCGCCACCTGAGCGCGCGAGGCGCCTTGAGCCGAGGCGTAGTAGAGCGTGTCCTTCGGGTTCTTCTCCGTCTTGCTCGGGTTGAAGACGTAGACGCCGACGGCCCTGTCCTTCTTCACCTGCTCGATGGCGGCCTTCTCGTCGGTGCTGATCGTCGCGAGCACGGGCTGACCGTCGATGGCGTTGAGCTTGTTCGCGATGTAGCCGGCGTTGCCCTCGGTGTGGCTGACGACGATGAACGGTGCCTTCTTCGCCTCCGGCTTGCCGAAGGCACCCATGTACGACAGCCCCATGAGGCCCTGCACGAGCACGCACATGAGCGCGAGCACGATGAGGCGGGGGGCGAACTGACGGATCTGCTCGCGAGCGGTGGTCTGTGCAGGAGCAGACTCGTCGAGACGCTGCGCCATGGGCTTCCTCCGAAGGACGGGATGCGGGCGGTTTCGTGGGGGCCGGCCGCTCGCGTCGCGGCGAGCTGCCGGGCTGTGGTTCAACCGTACTTCCCCAGGCCCCATCCAGCGACACTACACCTGTAGTGCCGCTCGGAGGAAATCGCAGACCCAGACAGATTTCGTCTGGCACTCACGCCGTGCGGCGCGCCACAACAGAACGCGACCACTCTCGTCCCCCGGCCTCGCCGCCCGCCTCAGCCGGCGGCGAGGAGCGCCGTCACCAGCTACGCGGGATGTTGCGCAGGTTGGAGCGGCCCATCGCGACGGCTTCGCCGGCACCGCCGTTGAGCACGATGCGCGACATGGCCGTCGCGAACCCGAACACCTGGTCGCTCGTGATCTTCGGCGGGATCGACAGTGCCATCGGGTCGGTGACGATGTCGACGAGGCTCGGGCCCTTGTGAGAGAGCGCCTCGGCGTACGCCTTCTCGAGGTCCTTCGGGTTCTCGACGCGGATGGCGTGCCACCCCATCGCCTGAGCGATGGCGGCGTAGTTGACCTCGGGCACGTCGACGCCGAAGTCGGGCAGCTTGTCGACGAGCATCTCGAGCTTGACCATGCCGAGCGTCGAGTTGTTGAACACGGCGAGCGTCAGCGGCAGGTCGTAGGCGCGTGCCGTCAGCATGTCGCCCATGAGCATCGACAGGCCGCCGTCACCGCACATCGCGACGACCTGGCGGTCGGGATGCGCGAACTGGGCGCCGATGGCCTGTGGCAGCGCGTTGGCCATCGAGCCGTGCAGCATCGAGCCGATGAGGCGGCTGCGGCCCGTCGGCTGGATGTAGCGCGCGGACCACACGTTGCACATGCCCGTGTCGGCCGTGACGATCGCGTCGTCCGCGAGGGCCTCGTTGAGCAGCGACGCGGCGTACTCGGGGTGGATGGGGGTGTGCTTCTCCACCTTGCGGGTGTAGGCGCCCACCGCCTTGTCCATGAGCTTCTCGTGCTTCTTGAGCGTCTTGTCGAGGAACTTCGAGTTCTTCTTCTCCTCGACGAGCGGCAGCACGGAGTCGAGAGTCGCCTTGACGTCGCCCTGGATCGGCAGGTCGACGGCCGTGCGGCGGCCGAGCACCTCGGCGCGCGCATCGATCTGCACGGTGCGCGTGTCGGGCAGGAACTGGTCGTACGGGAAGTCGGTGCCGACCATGATCATGAGGTCGGCGTCCTCGATACCCTCGGCGGCGGCGCCGTAGCCGAGCAGGCCCGTCATGCCGACGTCGAACGGGTTGTCGTACTGCACGAAGTCCTTACCGCGCAGCGAGTGCCCGACGGGCGCCTTGGCCTTGCTCGCGAGCCGCATGAGCTCGTCGTGTGCCCCGGCGGCACCGGCGCCGGCGAAGATGGCGACCTTCTCCGCCGCGTTGATCTCGACGGCAAGCTTCTCGACGACTCCGGACGGCGGCACGAGCACGCCCGGCTCGGGCAGGGCGACGGGCGTCACGTCGGAGGTGGCGGGCTCGTCGGCGATGTCACCGGGCAGCGTGATGACGGAGACACCCTTGAGCGTGACGGCGTGCTGGATCGCCGCCTGCACGACGCGGGGGCTCTGCACGGGCGTCGAGATGAGCTCGGAGTAGACGCTGCACTCGGTGAAGAGACGGTCGGGGTGCGTCTCCTGGAAGTAGTCCTGACCGATCTGCGCGCTCGGGATGTGGCTCGCGATGGCGAGCACGGGCGCGCCGGAGCGGTTCGCGTCGTAGAGGCCGTTGATGAGGTGCAGGTTGCCCGGGCCGCAGGAGCCCGCGCAGACGGCGAGTTCGCCCGTCACCTGCGCATCGGCGGAGGCGGCGAAGGCGGCGACCTCCTCGTGGCGCACGTGGATCCAGTCGATGCCGCCCTTCGCGCTGCCGCCGGTGCGGCGCACGGCGTCGACGATGGGGTTGAGGCTGTCTCCGACGATGCCGTAGATGCGGCGCACGCCGGCGGCCTGGAGCTGGGAGACGATCTGATCGGCGAGCTTCATCGAGCTGACTCCTCCGGCGGCACCTGCCGCCTCGTTCGTGAACACGTTTTGATTGCAGTCAACTACGCGCGGCAGATCCCGTCAACGAGTTTGCGATGTGAACTCTGGCATCCGCCACCGACAACCCCGTCATTCGGCGATCTTCGACACCTTGCGGCACCTGTCGACGTGACGAAAGAGCATTCGCAGACACCCGGCCGACAAGGTACACGCAGCGCGTCACGCCTCGACGATGTTCTGGCCCAGGTATCTCCCCGGACGCGGGGCGCTCGGCAGCAGGTACACACCGGAGCCTATGGGCGTCGTCCAGGTGTTGAGGAGGTCGGCCTCGGCGAGGCGGCGCTGGATCGGCACGAACTGCGCGGCCACGTCAGCGCAGAACGCGACGAAGATCAACCCGCGGTCGCTCGTGCCGTCGGCGCGCGCGTCCTCGTAGTTATAGGGGCGGCGCAGGATGCGCTCCCCCGTCTTCGCCGGCCGCGCCCGCGGCACGTGCGCCGCCGGGTTGACGACGCTGAGGCCGAGCTCGTCGGTCTTCTCCAAGTCGATCGGGTCGTGCGGTGACGCGCCCGTCAGCGGGGCGCCGTTCGTCAGCCGCCTGCCGATCGCGTTTTCCTGAGAGGTGCGATCAAGCGTCTGCCACACGTCGACGTCCATGCGGATACGGCGGATCACCATGCCGGTGACGCCCTCCATCCACGGCGCGTCGGTGGTGGCGGCGTTCCACACGCGGTCGGCCTCGTTGCCGTCGACGTTCGACTGTTCCTGCCCGTCGAGCTGGCCGAACAGGTTGCGCGTGACACCTGCATCGCTCGGGCGCGCGCCGGCGTGGAAACCGCGCTGCTGCCAGCGCGGTGTCGCGATGCCCTTGAGCGCACTGACGAGTTGCGTCGCCGCGTGACTCACCCCGATCGGGTTGGCCGCGTCGATCTGGATGACGAGATCCGTCTGATCCCACGGCTTCTCGAACCGATCGATCGGCATCGTGGGGATCGGCGCGAGCCACGACGGAGCCTTCGCCCGCATGCCGCGCAGCGTGAACACGCGCAGCCCGAGGCCGACGGCGATCGCGACGCCGCCGGCATCGAACGCGAGTTCATGCGCGACGTCGGGCAGCGGCGTCGACCCCGCGACGAAGCGCGACGCGGTGTCATCGACGACGACGAGCGCACGACGCAGGTCGTCCTTCGTCGCATCGCCCGCGAGGTCGAGGCCGAGCCAGTGCGCGTGCGTGCCGGGCTGCGTCGTCACACCCGACTGACGCGGCGCACCGCCCGGCACGTGCCAGCGCGCCGGATGCATCGACGCGCTGGCACGCGCGCCCTGAGGTGCCGAGGCACTCGAGGATCCCGAACCTACCGCCCCGGAACCTGGCCCAGCCCCTGACGCCGACGCGCCCGACCCCGCGCGATCGCACGCCGCGAGCGCAACGGCACCGAGGCTCGCGAACGACCCGGCGATCACTCCTCGCCGCGAGGCCCTGCCCCCGTCGGCGATTCCTGTCCCCTTCTGCGATTTTCGTCCACCTTCGCGCGCCATCCCGGCCGTCGCCGCCGCTGGGCCGGCTGGGCACTGCGGATCCACGCGTGACGGACCATCACCTGAACCCTCCTCGTCCTGACCGCGGCCTGCGCGGGGCACCTCTGTCGAGGCACCCCGCGCATCGTCACGACGCTGACGGCGAAGGCTCACTGGCCGCGACGGCGCCGCGCCATGAGCGCAACTCCGATGCCGACGACCACGACGACACCCGCCACGGCGGCGATGACGCTCCACGCGGCGCTGCCGTCAGCGTCCTGGTGCGCCTCCGCCGCGGGCGACGGAGCGGGCGAGTCGAACGTCGTCGTGGCCGTCGCGCGCGGTGACGGCGACGCGGCGCCGCCCGAGGACGACGCTGCCGTCGACGGCGCCGCAGTGCTTGCAGTGCCGCCCTTCAGCGTGAACGTGTACGACCCGCTGATGGGGTGACCGTCGCTGGAGACGACGCGCCACGTCACGGTGTACGCGCCGTCACCGTGGCCCGCGAACGGGGCGCTGACGGTGCTGCCGTCCACCTTCGGCGTGGCCTTCGACGTCGATCCGTCCGGTGCCTTGACGGAGATCTGGTTGCCGACGGCGAGCGGCTTCTCGGCGAACGCCAGCTCGAGCGATGACGGCGCGCTCGTCACCGTCGCGCCGTTCTTCGGCGTCGTGCCGGTCAGTTCGTCGTGGGCTGATGCGGCGGGCGCGAACGCGATCGTCGTGGCGAGCGCGAGGGCGGCATAGGTCTTCTTCATCGTGGGAGCCTTTCGGGCCGTCAGGGTCAGTGGGAGGGGGTGGTCGACATGCCGGGCATGGTCGAGCCGGCCGACTGCGAACCCATGCCGCTCGAGTGGGCGTCGCCGGAGTGGCTCGCCTCCGACGAGTGCTGCGCATGGCCGGAGCCCGCGTACTTCTCCTTCGCACCGTCATAGGCGCGTACGGGGAAGCTGACGTCGGTGTGCGAGCCGTCATCGAACGTCACGGTGAGCTTCTGCGTCTCGCCTGCCTTGAGCGCGTGCGAGAGATTCATGAACATGAGGTGGCTGCTGCCCGGCTTGAGTTCGAGCGAGCCGCCGGCGGGCACGGTGAAGGACTTCGTCTCCTTCATCTCCATGCCCGTCGCGGTCTTCTGCGTGACGTGCAACTGCACCGGCCCGGCGTCACCGCGAGCGCCGGTGATGACGATGGGCATCGTCCCGGTGTTCTTCAGCGTGCCGAACGCGGCGCTCATGCCCGAATCGGCGGCCTTCGCCCAGGTGTCTGACGGCGTGATGCGCGACGCCATCGTGGCGTCGGCGCTCGACGTGGCTGACGCCGACGATGCGGCGCTCTTGGAGTCGCCCGAGGTGCCCGAATCGTCCGACGAGCAGGCGGTGAGCGCTGCCGGCGCGGCGAGCGTCAGAAGGGCGACGGCCGTCAGGCGGCGGGTGCGGCGGGTGGCGGGCGTGATGGTGATGTTCATGGTGAGGTCTTTCGTTCTGGGTGCGACGTGGCGTCGCGGCGGCTCTCACGGCCAGGGGAATCGGTGGCGTCGCCGATGGATGCGACGAACGCTGCGGCGATTTCACGGCTGCGGAAAACGCAGGACGCTCGGGGCGCCCGGGCCGCTCGGGGCGCGACGGGGTGACGCCGACGTGGCGCGCGGCCACGGGCTGCTCATGCCGTCCTGCGCTCGTCAGGCCCCCTGACACCAGGGCGCACCGCACCGGCACGATGCGGAGGCTCGGTCGACAGCCGAGAGGCACATGTCGACAGCCCTGATGGCCAGACCCGTGAGAGAGGGAGAAGATCCCGAGGATCAGTGCGAGAGAACGAAACTCACCGGTGGGGCGCGGCTGGCTCGCGGGGCGTGAAGCGTCACCAGGCGGGGCGCACGAATGTCGTCGAACACCGTGCAGGCCGTCGCAAATTCACCGAACGGCGCGAGCTGAATCTGCGGCACGAGGACGCGGATCGTCCAGGCGAGCGCCTTCTCGCCGTACGCGAGGAGCGCGGCGAACAGCCATGTCATGCCGATGTGGCTCGCGGCCATCGTCGCGCTCGTGCCGTCGGCGCTGACGTCGGCGGCGCTCGCGTGGTGCGGCATCGTCATGGAGGCGGGCATGAGCGTCGACATCGCCGCGTGCAGCGCGAGCTGCGCGACGGCCATGACGCCGACGAGCTGCGCGAAACTCCAGCGTCGCGTGCTCACCGCGTGCATGATCGGCGTGCCGATGACCGTCAGGCTGATGAGGAGCAGCACCGGTGCGCGATGCCCGCCACCGGCGACGTGCGCGGCGCCCGCCGAGCACGCCGTCAGGGCAGCGACGAGCAGGCTGCGCACCCAGCGCACCTGCTGTTTCTGCCCGAGCTCCACCCAGTCAGTCTACGAGCAGCACCCAGCGCGCCCGCCCAGCCACGCGGTGAGGCCGGGTACACCGCGTCCTCGGCGTGCGGGCATGCTCACCGCCCACCCCAGATGCGTGCCCCCTCGGGCGTGAAGCGTGCACAAGTCTTCGCTTCGGCCACACCTCTCGACGATGCCCATTTCCATGCTGGGCAGATGCGAACGAGGTATGGCGCACCCGCGACATGGCCGTCATCGCCGCTAGCGGCGGCAAGCGGCTGTTCGCCGATGACGGCATCAAGACGCGCCTGACGCTCGTCGAGAGCCAACAGGTCGCCAACGGCATCAACCTCGCGGTGTTCGACGTGGCACGCTGACCCCTCTTCCGCCCACCGGCCCGGCGGCGCGTACCTGACGAAGGGCGCACCCCCCACCGCCCGCCATCGTCGTCTGCGGCCGTCGCCCGCCAGCCTTCCCCGGCAGCTCTTCGAACCGAGGCAGCATGCCGCGTCATGCCGAAAAACAGCCCCTTGTCCGCCCCAACCTACCGGCCCTAAGGGAAAAAATGACCCAAAGGGTGAAGCTGTTCATCCGAAAGACGCGCTACCTTTACGTGAGCTACGACACAGGAGATGGTCAGCATGGCGTCCTTCACACCAGGCGTCGATCGGTGGTTGCGTCACGTGGGCGCGTCCATCATCGCGGCAGGCGCCCTCTTCAGCGCCCCTTCGTCCTGTGGGCTCTCGCGTACAAGACGTACATCTACGCCGAAACCGGGCACTGGTACGCCTGGGGCGCGCCGACTCAGATCGGCGTGTGCAACCGGATCATCTCCTACGCGCTCGTCGTGCTCAGCGTCATCGGCATCACCTTCCTCGGCGCCGGGCACGTCATGGCTCTTGTCCGCCGACGGAGCGCCGCAGCCCCCCGGAGCCACTCGCCGATCATCGGCGCCACACGCCGCTGACGGCGTCGCTCACAGCCGCACCGCTTCTCTCGTGTCGCCGCCGACCGCGTCAGGATGACGCCCTGCGCCGATGACTCAGGCATGACGCGTCGCGCGAGTCACGAATGACGCACGCCGTCGCCGTCCAGCACGGCGGCGTAGCCCTCGCGATACGTCGGGAAGTCGAACGCGAACCCCGTGCGCCGCAGTCGCGAGTTGTCGAGTCGACGGCTCGCACTCCACTCCCCGCGCCACGACGGGTCGGCGTCGGCATCCAGGCGTTCGGCCAGGTACGTGGCAACCTCACCCGCCGACGCGGGCGCGTCATCGGTGACGAGATACAGCGCGTCGGGCTCCGCCGTCATCGTCAGCAGGTGCGTGACCGCGCGCGCCAGATCGTCACGATGCACGCGATGCGTCGTCCGTGACGGATCGCCGACGTCGCCCTCGCTCACCCGGTTGACGAACCATTCGCGACCCGGCCCGTAGATGCCGCTCGGGCGCACGACGATGCCCCGCGTCGACGCAGGAAGCGCTGCGAGAAAAAGCTGTTCGGCCTCGGCGAGCACACGGGCCGTCGGCGTCTGCGGAGAGGGCGGCGTGTTCTCGTCGACGAGACCGCCGGACGCGCAGACCGCCGTCGACGACACGAACAGGGCCCGCTCGGGCGCCCAACCCAGCGCGGCGATCGCCGCGAGCGCAGTACCCGTGGCCTCGACGAACGTCGCCCGATAGGCCTCCTCGTCGCGCGCGTCGGGCGTGAGGCAGACGACGACGCGTTGCGGCCCACGCGCCCAGCCGCCGCGCTCCGTCAACGGTTCGAGCGCCGCGCGCACCGCGTCGACGCCCGCGCCGAGGTCGCAGGAGACGCCCGTCAGCGGCTCGGACACGCGATGGGCGTGACGCCGCAGCGCGACGACGTCATCGCCCGCGCGCGCCAGGTCGAACCCGATCTGCGTGCCCAGATCGCCGGCGCCGAACAAGAGAGAAGTAGCCATGCCCCCATCCTGCCCGTCTCGGCCCCGACGATCTGCGTGCAAGTGCACCCGGGCACATCGGGACGCAGATGAGTGGCCCAACTCAAACACCTCCTGCGCCCAAGTGCACCCGGGTGCACTTGGGCGCAGGAGGGGAGGGGCTATCCCCAGCCCGTCGCGACGGCCATGACGGCCGACGCGCCCAGCCGCGCCGCCTGCGTCACCGGCCATCGCCGAAGCTGCCAGCGGCCCAGGCCGCCGTCGGCGTTCATCACCCGGGCGAGCGTCACTGCGTCGATGATGGCGTCGCTCGCGCCACGCGCGAGGTTCGGCAGCGACCCGTGCGCCGCGTCACCGATGACGACGAAGCGGCCCTGCACATAGCGACGCATCGGCGGGGCGACCCACAACCGCGCTGCGACGGTCGTGTCGTCGGCTGCGGCCAGCGCTGCCCGGACAGTGGGTGCCGCACCCGCGAAACGTCGTCTCGCCTCGTCGACGACCGCCATGACGTCGAGCTGCTCCGGCGCGTACGCCCCACGCATCACGCCGACCCCGTGATCGGGCGTCTCGCCCTGCGCCGACGCCATCGCGTGCGCGGTGAACCAATACCTGCCACCGCTCACCGGAGCGTCGCCGAAAAGCTTTCCCGCACCCCAGAACTCGCGTGCAAGCGGGTTCGCTCCGTCGAGACCCTCGAGCGCGGGCGCGATGCCGCGCAACGTCACCCAGGGCGTCGCACGTCGTTCGGCACGCCGAGGGTCGACGATGCCCCTCACCCGCGAGCGCACGCCGTCAGCACCGACGACGACGTCGGCGTCCAGTTCGCGAGGATCGTCGACGCGATGCGCGACGGGCGCGGGCGCCACCGCCCGCAACGCCACCATGAGATCCTCACGCCGAACCTGCGCGACGGGCGGCGCGGGGGCCCGCAACAGCCGTCGCCCCGTCATCGTGTGCAGGTCGACTCGCTCGCACCTGCGAACCACTCCGACTCCAGATGACACACCGACTCCGCGGGCCCTACCGGGCGCAGCGCCGCTCACACCGTGACCGCCGCCGAGCTGCACCCCCAGCTCTGCAAGCGCGCGCAGAGCGTCAGGCCACAACCCGAGGGCCGCGCCCGTCCGACGATCGGGTTGCGCCTCATGGACGGTGACGTCGAAACGCGCCGGGTCGAGCGCCGCGGCCAACGTCAGTCCTGCGACTCCACCGCCGACGACGGCCACGCGACGAACCACCATGTCTCCCAGCGTAGGACCCGGCACGTGTCGAGGGACGGGGATCACACCCACCTGGACGCAACCCATAGATTCTCCATGCGTCTGCCCCTACGACATCCCCGCCGAAAGGAACACCGATGCGTTTCACTCGCACCACCACCGCCACCGTCGCGGCCCTGTCGCTCACCGCTCTCACGGCGTGCGGCTCGGACTCGTCCAACTCCGCCTCCTCCGCGACGAGCGCCGCCTCCGGCGCAGCCGCGAGCGCGACGTCCTCCGCCTCCGGCGACGCCAGCTCCAACTC
>NZ_DCNR01000116.1:29612-36311 GCF_002322065.1 Dermacoccus sp. UBA1591
CGCCAAGCCGATCGACTGCCCGACCGAGAACACGCGCAAGTTCGCCAAGACGCGCTTCGCGACGGACATCGGCCTGACGGCCGGTACATTCCACCGCTACCTGTGGAAGCCCTACAAGGCCGGCACGTTCCAGAAGGGCGCCGACGGCCGCACGAAGGCCCTGATCAAGGGTGGCGCGACCGCCGCACTCGACCTCAAGCTGCTCGACAACGCCGTCAAGAACGCCCAGGCCAACCCGACGCTGTGCAAGACGATCGCGCAGCCGCTCGGCACCGCCGTCGAGAGCGTCAAGAACATGAAGGGCGACCTCACCTCGGGCAACTTCGCCTCGATCATGGCCGCCAACACGGCGCTGTCACAGATCATGTCCGGCTCGCAGCAGCAGGGCATCAAGATCGACGAGACGACGGACGAGTCGAAGCAGAACGAAGGCTGACCTCCCCCGTCCACGCGAGACCCCGCTGCACCGGCGTACCTGGTGCGGCGGGGTCCCGTGTCTTCGGATGCCGGCACCCTCAGTCGCTTCCACAGAACCGCGGCGCGGGAGCGGGCATCGTCACGCCGTCGACGTCGACGAAGGCCTCGCGCCCCACGGCATGCGGGTGATGCGGTGCTTCCCAGGGTGTGAGGACGGGCGTGACGCACGCGTCGGTGCCGTCGAAGAGCTGCGCCCACTCGTCACGCGTCTTCGTCGCGAACGTCGCCGTCAGCACCTCACGCCAGCGCGACCATCCCGTGACGTCGGTCTGCGCGGGCATCGTCGCGGCGTCGAGGCCGAGCCCGTCGACGAGGGCCGCGAAGAACTGTGGTTCGAGCGCTCCGACGGCGACGTGCCGGCCGTCCGCACACGTGTACGTGTCGTAGAACGGTGCGCCGCCGTCGAGCAGGTTCGTGCCGGGTTCGCCGCCCCACAACCCCACGGCGTGCAGGCCGCGCAGGAACGTCGAGTACAGCGACGCGCCGTCGACCATCGCGACGTCGAGCACCTGCCCCCGACCCGTCGTCGCCCGTGCGACGAGGGCCGCGAGGACGCCATTGGCAAGCAGCATGCCACCACCGGCGAAGTCGGCGAGCACGTTCGTCGGCGGATTCGGACGCTCACCGGGTCGCGCGAGCGGGTACAGCATCCCCGACAACGCGAGGTAGTTGATGTCGTGCCCCGCCGTCTGCGCGAGCGGGCCGTGCTGACCCCACCCCGTCATGCGCACGTAGACGAGTCGCGGGTTGAGAGCGAGCAGGTCGTCGGGGCCAACGCCGAGGCGCTCGGCGACTCCGGGACGGTAGGCCTCGACGAAAACGTCTGCCGCTGAGGCGAGTTCGCGGACGGCGGCGAGTCCGTCAGGCGTCTTGAGGTCAGCCACGATCGTCGTCTTGCCCCGATCGAGCGCCGCCGTCGGAACGTCGAGCGCACCCGAACCTGGACGTTCGACGCGGGTCACGTGAGCGCCGAGATCGGCGAGCATCATGCAGCCGAACGGTGCGGGCGCCAGGCTCGCGAGTTCGACGACCGTCACTGCCTCGAGGGGTTTCATGGCTTCTCCTGACCTTCGCTGGTGACGCCATCATCGCGCGCCGCAGGAGGCGCACGCGCAGTTCGGCGACCACTCGATGCGATCGGCCTCTAAGGTTCCATCGGGTCGGAATGTTCCCGTCCCACGATTCGAGGAGACACTCAGCCCGTGAGCACCGCTTCCCCCACGTCGCCCTCCCCTGCGCAGGACGCCCCCGACCTGCTCGACACCCACGACGTCCCCCGCACCCTCGACGAGGGTCACGCGCCGCGCAACCTCGGCCTGCTCGACCAGCTCGGCATGTGGGCGAACCTCGGCATGAGCCTGCTCGCGTTCGCGGGCGCGCTCGTCGTCCTGCAGCCGATGGGCGCGCCGGGCATGGACGTCGGCGCGGCGCTCAGCGCACTCGTCGTCGGGACGCTCGTCGGCACAGCCGGCGTCTCGGCGATGGCGCTCGCGTCGTCGCAGCAGGGGCAGCCGTCGATGGTGATGCTGCGCGGCCTGTTCGGTGGGCGTCTGTCGTACGTGCCGAGCGTGCTCAACATGGTGCAGCTCGTCGGCTGGGGAACGTTCGAGATGGTGACGACGGCGTTCGCCGTCAAGACGCTCTGGGACGTGCCGAGCTGGCCCGTCATCGGCGTCATCGGGCTCGTGACGATCACGCTCGCGATCTACCCGTTGCACTGGGTCAAGGTGCTGCGCAAGTACGTGACGGTGGCCGTCATCGTCGTGCTCGTCTATCTCGCAACGCAATTGGCGACGCGTGACCTGCCCGCCTACCACGGCCACGGCTGGGACGGCTGGATGATCGCCGTCGACGCGATCATCGGGCTGTGCGTGTCGTGGGTGCCCGTCGCGGGCGACTACGCGCGCCACTCGACATCGCACCGCGCCGCCGTCATCGGCAGCTACGTCGGGTACAGCGTCACGCAGATCGCGGTGTACTGCATCGGCATGGTGGCGCTCGTCATTGCCGGTGGTGACGGTGACAAGGTGTTCTCGATCTTCCTCGGCATCACCGGCGGGACACTGTGTTTCTGGGTGCTGACGCTGCGCGAGATCGACGCGTGCTTCGTCGACGTGTACTCGCCGACCGTGTCGGCGCAGAACATGCTGCCGCGCGTCGATCGTCGCCTCATCTCGACGGCGCTCGGCATCATCTCGATGGTGCTCGCGTGGAGCATCGACATCTACGGTTTCGCGACGTTCCTCTCCCTCATCGGCTCGGTTTTCGCGCCCCTGCTCGGGGTGTTCCTCGTCGACTACTACGCGTTCGGCGGGCGTCGGCGCTGGAACACGTCGGTCGACGCCCCGGGCCGACCGCTCATGCTGCTGCCGTGGTTCGCCGGGTTCGTGATGTACCAGCTCATCTCCCCGGGCGAACTCGGCTGGTGGTCACGGATGTGGCACGACGTCGCGGGCACCCTGCACTTCACGGCACCGAGCTGGATGAGCGCGAGCCTGACGTCGTTCCTCACCGCGGTCGTGCTGACGGCTGTCGTCAACGGGGTGACGCGACGTGGCGCTGAGGCGAACACGACGGCCCAGGGCGTGTCCCGTTGAACGCCACCGCCTGGGCGCTGCTCCCGTCCGCGCCGCGTGAGCGTTCCGGACATTGAGGGCCGAAACCCTGCAGTGCGGCGTTTCGGACCTCAAGGCCGAGAGCGGATGGACGCGCGACGTGTCAGCAGACGGTCGATGCCCCAGAACGCGAGCGCCAGCACGAGGCCGAACAGCAGGATGACGACGAGCGTCACGGCCACCGAGCCGTACCCGTGCGCGTGCACGTTGACGAATGGGTACGGGTAGGCGTCGACGACGGCGCCGCGCACGAGCATGTAGACGATCCACACGCCGGGGATGGCGAAGCATGACGCGACGGTGCGCCGATCGATGCGGCCGCGCGGGCCCCAGACGAGCCACACGATGACGGTGACGAGCGGCACGGCGATGTGCTGCCACGGGTTCGTCACGAGATCCCAACCGGTCGGGTGCGACCCCGGCGCGAGCAGCAGCGCGTAGACGATGGCCGTCACGGTGATCATGATGAGCGCGTCGAGGCGGACGACGCGCCGCCACCGCGTGTCGGCGTGGGGCGCCACCGCGACGAGGGTGCAACTGATCGCGACGATGACGTTCGACCAGACCGTGAAGTAGCTGAGCGTGTCGAACAACCGCGAGATCGCTCCTGCGAAACCGCCGGGATGCACGCCGTACTCGTGCGGAGCGGGCGTCACGTGCGCGTACTGATCGGTCGCCGGCAGCACGCAGACGAGGACGAACCCGATCCAGGCGAGCGCAGCGTTGAAGGCGAACGCCGCACGGGCGCCGGGTCGAAGCGTCATCGGATCAGGGTGCCACAGGTCCGCGATCGAGATGCGCGGGGCCCGGGCGACCGCCGTCAGGCCCCGGGGCTCGGCGAAGCAGGTTGCGCCCGTCGGGGATTAGACCAGCGTGAACAGCTCAGAGCTTGACCATCGGCATCGGGTTGAGACGCTTGCGCTCCTTCAGCCCCATGACGAACCCGCGCCCGAGCATGAGGTGCATGCCGTTGTCGGGAAACCGCTCCAGCATGGCGCGGTAGTCGTCACGGCTGACGTGCGGCGGAAGCGGCAGACGGTAGACGTCCGTCGCGTCGGCACGTCGCATCGCCTCGACGAGGGGGTGCGGGTTGCGCGCCGGCCGGACGCGGTGGTGCTCGTCGATCATCGCGGTGACGAGCGCGGCGTCACCCTCGTGGCCGGTTCGCGAGAGCTCCTGCGCCGCAAGGCTTTCCGAGTCGGGCAGGTAGTCCCACGTGTGCTCGAACCAGATCGCCGCGTCGTGGTAGTACGAGGCGACGGCGACCGGCTCGACCCACTCGGGGCGCATGTCGACCTGCCCCATGACGAGCGCGGCGACGCGGCCAGTGGCCACTCAGACGTGCAGCCTGCGGCCTCCAACGGACTGGGTCCATCTGGCGGGGTCCAAGTGACGCGACCCGACGGGCGGCCTTCAACGGGCGCCGCGCGGCGTACGGACAGTCCGAGCCCGAGTGCTGCCATCTACCCCGTCATGATCGGATGGAGCCATGCCTCGCCCCAGCATTCCTCGCGACACGCCGTTCCTCGCCCACTCCGTCTCCTGGACGGGTGGGGAGCCGCATCTCGTCATCGCGAGCCCCCGCGAGACCGAGCGACGAACGCTGAACCTGGTCGGTGAACGTCTCGCGTTCCACGTCGACCCGACGGGGCGATTCTGCACCGGCGTGTTCATCGCCACGGGGTCGAGCGGCGGCCGTCATGAGCCCTGCGACGGCGCGCGTCTCGCCACCACGGGCCGTCAGTGCGAGCGGTGCGCGAGTCGCGACGAGTCGCGCTTCATGCACCACGCGCATCGCGGTGGCCATGTACCGGAGGCGCTCGGTCGCTACCTGGCGCAACCTCACTGGCTCTACATCGCGACGTTCGCGGACGGCGCGCACAAGGTCGGTACGGCGTCCGATGCGCGCAAGCGAGTTCGTCTCGACGAGCAGGGCGCGGTGCGGGCCACGTACGTCGCACGCACGGACGACGGGCTCGCCGTTCGAGTTCTCGAGGACGCCGTCACCGAGCACGTCGGTGTGCCCCAGGCGCGTCACAAGACGAGCAAGGCCGCCGCTCTCACCCGGGCGTTGCCCGAAACGGCGCTCGATGTCGTGCACGCCGACTGCGTCGCCGCCGTCGAGGCGCACCTGCGAACGCGCGGCCTCTGCGCGCGCTCGATGCCCCACGAGGCGTGGCAACCCCCGGCGCTGCACGCGGCGTTCTTCGTCGCCGGCCGTGGCATCCACCCCGTCTACGCCCACCCCGTCACCGACGGATCCCACTGCCTGACGCCCGTCAGCCTCGTCGGATCGGTCGCGCTGGTTCAGGTCAACGCTGAAGCCGAAGCCGAAGCCGAAGGCGTGGCCGGGGATGCGGCGGAAGGAGCGGCCGATTCGCTCATGCTCACCGACCTCGACGCACTGGGCGGGCGCCGCGTCACGTTCGACGACGCGGCTCGCTCGCCGGAATCCGTCGCGCAGCACAGTCTGTTCTGACAGGGTGCCGGGGGCTGACAGATGCGCGGTCGCAGGGCTCACGTACGCCTCAGGGCGCGTCGCACACCTCGCCCAGGCTCTGTTCTCCTGCCATGAGCAACATCGCCGTCACCACGAGGCAGCCCCCATGCGCCCGTATGCACCTGCGTGCACGTGCACCCGGGTGCACTTGCACGCAGGTGCATACGGGCCGACGAGATCGTGCATCGCGATCGGGCCTCACGCACCGTGGCTCACGCTTCCCCGCGCTCCCGTCGACCTTCTATCGCCGCCCTCTCTCCCACTTCGTCCCACCACCAGGAGGCCCCGTGAACACCGACTACGAACTGCTCGATTCCGCACCGGATCTCGAGACCTACCTCGAGCTGCGACGAATCAGCGGCCTCACACCCCGCACCGCCGAGCAGGGCGCGCCGGCCCTGACGAACTCGTGGGCATGGGTGACGGTTCGTCATCGCGCGAGCGGCGACGTCGTCGCGATGGGCCGCGTCATCGGTGACGGCGGGTGGTACTTCATGGTCGCCGACATGGCCACCTCGCCGGAGCATCAGCGTCAGGGCCTCGGGCGGGCGATCCTCACTCGGTTGCTCGCGCGCATCGAACACGACGCGCCGCCCGATGCCTATGTGACGCTCATGGCCGACGCGCCGGGCCGGCCGTTGTACGAGAGCCTCGGCTTCGTCGAGACTGCGCCCCGCAGCGTCGGGATGCGTCTTGAGCGTCGGCGTCCTCAGCCGTCGGACAACTCATCAACCTGACGCACCCGTCGACGCGACGCAGCCCCGCCTGTCCTCAACTGCTGGTCACACCGCCTCGTCCGACGGCTGATAGCGCCTGCCGAGCAGCATCCGCACGACGAGGCCCAGAATGCCTGCCATGAACGCGATCATGATGACCGAGAAGAACACCCCGGGCAGCTCCCCGCCTTCACGATGCGCGGCGACACCCGTCATCACGCTGATCGCGGCGAACAGCAGCGTCGTCAGAGCACCGATGAGCATGAGGTCCTCGCGAGCCAGCCGTTCGAAGTGTCGCAGCCGTTGCGGCGTCTGCAGCCAGTACTCCTTGTTCGGCGCGTTGATGCCTTGCGGCCAGCGCAGGACGAGCGACGTCACGAGGCGCAGCACG
>NZ_DCNR01000116.1:36559-41557 GCF_002322065.1 Dermacoccus sp. UBA1591
CGAGCCGTCCCAGTGCGTCGGGACGCGTTCGGGCAGGGTCGAATAGACGACGAGAACAGTGACGAGCCAGACGGCCACGGCCCCACCGACGATCGCGCGCACGCCCCGGCTCATCGGTTCGGTCGGCAGCTGACGCGCCTGACGGGCCGTCTCGCGCAGTTGCTCGGGGTCGGGAAAGCCGGTGTCCCAGCGGGAGGTCTGCGTCACCACCTCACGCTATGCCACGCCCGGCACCTCTGGGGGAGACGGGCGCATCGACCCCGGCGCGACCCGTCCGGCGCATGGCCGGGTCGCCCTTCCCCCTGCCCACGGACGAAGGATCCGCGCGCACCTGAGAGACTGCGACGACCCGTCATGCCGTCGCGAAGGAGCATCGATGTCCGCTCTACGGGAACTAATGCAGCCGAGCCGCCTCACCGAGGTCGTCGACATCGGCGCGAACCCCCTGGTCGACACCCCGCCCTATCTGCCGATGCTGCGCGACGGTCTGTGCCGCGTCACCGGATTCGAGCCGCAACCCGACGCCCTCGCGCGTCTCGAGCGCGCCGCCGGGCCGCACGAGCGCTACCTGCCTGCGGCCATCGGTGACGGCGAGCGTCACACCCTGCACGTGTGCGCCGAATCGGGATTCACGAGCCTGTTCGAACCGGACGCCCCGCAACTCGACCTGCTCACCGACTTCCCGCGGCTCGCCGAGGTCGTCGACCGCGTCGACGTCGACACGACCCGCCTCGACGACATCACCGAGATCGAGTTGCTCGACCACCTCAAGATCGACGTGCAGGGCGCCGAGCTGATGATCTTCCGAAACGGCCGCGAGCGCCTGCGCACGGCGACGAGCATCCAGCTCGAGGTGAACTTTCACCGTCTCTACGTCGATCAGCCGACGTTCGCCGATGTCGACGTCGAGCTGCGCGCGCAGGGATTCGTGCCACAGGCGTTCGTCGCGACGAAGACCTGGCCGCTCGCGCCGGTGCAGTGGGCTGGTCGCGACGCGCCGACCGACGAGGCGCACGCACGTCAGCTCGTCGAGGCCGACATGCTCTACGTGCGCGATCTCGCCCGCCTCGAGAACGCCGAGACCGTCGACGACGAGGCACTCAAGCACCTCGCGCTCGTCATGCATCACATGTACGACCAGCACGGCGTCGCGCTGCTCGCTCTGCGCGAACTCATCCGTCGCGGAGCGCTCGACCCGTCAGCCGAGGCTGCCTACCGCAGCCACCCGGTCTGACGCGCGGAGCGACGCCACCCGGACGACGCCATCCGGCCGCCCGTCAAGCCCGCCGTCACACCCCGTCAGGCGGGCAGGTCGCGCATGCGGGTGAGCCAGTCGGCGACGAGGGCGCTGACGAGGTCGGGGCGTTCGTGGTGGGCGTTGTGGCCGGCGCCGTCGAGCGTCGCGAACGTGGCGCGCGGGTAGTGCTCGAGGTGGCGCAGCGCGTCGCCGAAGCCGACGAGGTGGTCCTGGCGGCCGGTGAGGATGAGCGTCGGTTTCTCGAAGGGCGCCTCGTCCTCGGGCTGCTCGCCCAGCTCGTAGTTCTCCGTCAGCTTCTTCATCGCGTCCTTGTCAGCCAGTTCGGCTCCGGGCGCGGCGAACTCGAGGAAGTGACGGGCTGTGTCGTCGCTCTGCACCACGGCGACGGCCGTGTAGTCGTCGGCCTTGTCCCCGACCTGGGCGACGGCGTCGTCATCGCGTCGCAGCACCGTCTGCTCCGGCGTCTTACGGGCATCGGAGTCCGCGACGAATACCGCCGCGAGCAGGCCCAACCCGAGCACCTGCTCGCGACGGCGGTGCGCGACAGCGCGGGCGACCATCCCGCCGAACGAGTCACCGAGGATGGCGAACGATACGTCACCGATCTGCTCGTCGACGAACGCAAGCACACGCTCGACGACGTCGTCGGTGCTCGCTGCGTCACCGATCGGGGTGCTGCCGAAGCCCGGCAGATCGGGATAGAGACGACGCCAGCCCGTCGTCGCGACGTCCTCGCGCGCCGCACCCGCGGTGAAGGCCGACTCCAACGGCAGCACGAGCCGGTGGTCGGCGTCGAAGCCGTGAAGCAGCACGATGGGGGTACCGGAGCCGTGTTCGACGAAGTTCATGCCACGAGCCTAGAGACCCGGGGCTCCGGCAAACAGCGAACAGCGAACAGCGAACAGCGAAAGACCATGCCGCACAGGACGAATGACACCTCGCCCCGGCAGGTCCGCGCGATATGTTGATCTGACGATGGATCTGCAGACGAACGACATCCTCACGGCCGAGGTAGGCCGGCGCATCTTCGACGCCGTCCTCACCCTCGATGAGGATGCGCTGCGCGCCGAGTTCGCTCGTGCTCGCGACGAACACGGCATCGATGCCCTCGTCGCCGACGTCCTCGTGCCCGCGCTGCACCACGTCGGCGTCATGTGGTCGGCCGGCGAACTCAGCGTCATGCACGAGCACCACGCGTCGAACATCGTCCGCTCCGTCGTCTCGGAGTTCAGAGGCGAGGCGGTTCGCACCGAGTCAGAGCGCGACGCGCGCCCCCGCGTCGTCCTGACGTGCCCGCCCGGCGAACTGCACGACCTGCCCAACCACCTGTTCTCGTCGATGCTCGTCGAACGTGGCTGGGCGCCGCTCGTGCTCGGCGCCAACACCCCGTGGGCCGCGACGAGTGCCGCCGTGCGCGCCACCAGCGCGCGGGCGTGCGTCATCTCGGGGATGAAGGCGACGTCGTTCGCGGCCCGCCGTTCGGAGCTGACGGTCATGGCGCGTTCGACACCCGTCTACGTCGCCGGCCCCGGCGCGACCCTCGCGGGCGCGCCCGGCGTCGTCGCCCTCGGGGACGACTGGCGCGAGGCCGCCGACGTCGTGACGGGCCGACTCGCTGCGCCTCTCGTCGACCCGGCGCGGGTACCTCGCCCGGCCTGAACGCACCCGATGGCGTGTGAGGGTCGACACATCATCGTCCCGGCTGATCCGCCGGCCAGCGGCGGCGCAGCGCCCCTCGGGCCCTCAGCTTCCTGAGGGGTTGCGCCGAAGCGGCTCCCAGCCTCGCCATCCCCTCAACGCCCTACGCGCACAGGCCGTTACGTCGTCTCACGACGTGGTCACCTGGCGTCCAAACCCCACCTTCGCAACCCGCGACGGCGGCGAATCGACAGTCGATCTTTTGTCAATCTGCTTGATTTGCAGCCAGATTGCTGTTTGGTGCCGGGTCGAGAACTCCCATAGCCTCGCGAAGAAACGTCAGACAACCGACCCACGTGTGAAAGGGGCAAACCACATGTTCGGACCGGACAGTGTTCGTCGACGATGGTCTGTCGACGAGGTGACGGTGACGCACCCCGACGTCATCAAGCGCGCCATCGGCGCCGCCGCGATCGGCAACATCACCGAGTGGTACGACTTCGGTGTCTACAGCTACATGGCGCTCACGATCGGTGACGTCATCATGCCGCTCGAGGGCTCCGCCGCGACGCTCATGACGTACGCGCTCATGGCCGTCGCCTTCCTCTTCCGCCCGCTCGGCGGCATCATCCTCGGCCCGCTGTCCGACCGCATCGGTCGCAACAAGGTCCTCGCGATGACGATGATCATGATGGCCAGCGCGACCGTCGCCATCGGCCTCATCCCGGACTACGCGCACGCCGGCGTCTGGGCCTGCGTCCTGCTGTTCCTGTGCCGCGTCCTGCAGGGCTTCTCGACCGGTGGTGAATACGGCAACGCGATGACGTTCATCGCCGAGTACGCGCCCGACAAGAAGCGCGGCTTCCTCGGCAGCCTCCTCGAGGTCGGCACGTTCACCGGTTACCTGCTCGGTGCCGGCATGTCGGCGCTCGTCATGGCGCTGTGCACGACCGATCAGCTGCACTCGTGGGGTTGGCGCCTGCCGTTCTTCCTCGCGTTGCCGCTCGGCTTCATCGGCGTCTATCTGCGTTCGAAGCTCGGCGACACCCCGGCGTTCGAGGCCCTCGAGGCCGAGTCGGAGCAGCGCGAGAAGGACAACAAGGTCTCGCTCAAGGACACGTTCAAGATGTGGCCCGCCATGCTCGTCTGCGGCGGCCTCGTCATCGCGTGGAACGTCACGAACTACATGCTGACGGCGTACATGCCGAGCTTCCTGTCGACGGTCACCGACCACAAGGGCGGCCAGGGCATCAGCGACAACATGAACAACGTCTCGCAGATCATCGTCATGGCGGTCTGCCTCGCGATCATCCCGCTCATCGGTCTGGCCTCCGACCGCATCGGGCGCAAGACGATCGTGCGCATCGGCTCCGTCATGCTGATCGTGCTGGCGTTCCCGTCGCTGATGCTCATCACGCGCAACACCGAGGGCTCCGTCATCGCGGGTCTCATCATCATGGGTCTGTCGCTCATCTGCTTCAGCGCCACGATGCCGTCGACGCTGCCGTCGCTGTTCCCGACGGCCGTGCGCGCCGGTGCGCTGTCGATCGCGTTCAACATCTTCATCTCCGCGTTCTGCGGCACGACGGCTCTCTACACGGGCGCTCTCGTCGACGCGACCGGCAACCTCATGTGGCCCGCGTACATCCTCATCATCGCGGGCGTCATCGGCCTCGTCTCGGTGCACTTCCTGCCCGAGTCGAACGGCCGACCGCTGTGGGGTTCGGCCCCGTCGGTCGAGCACGACCACGAGGCGCAGTGCGTCGTCAAGGATCTGCACGCCGAGGCCGACCAGCTCAAGGCCGCCGGCGTCCGTGAGGACGCTCCGTACGAGGAGGCCGACGAGGTGCTCACCAAGAGCTGAGCTACGCACCTCGTCGCATGCCGAGCGGGCCGCCCCTCCCACGTGGAGGGGCGGCCCGCTTCGTATGTGCGGGGCTGGACTGACGGGCTGAACGACAGGTACCCGCCGCGCGTCGCTCGCGTCCGTCGATCGTCTTGAACGCGTGTCGCGAATGCCCGGCTCGCCGAGGACGCTGCGGGCGCCCGCCGGAGCGGTGCGTCAGACTGAATGGCATGCCCTAGGCGGATTCAACTGGTCG
>NZ_DCNR01000115.1:0-2950 GCF_002322065.1 Dermacoccus sp. UBA1591
CAGCCCTTGAATCAGCCCCTGAAGATGCGACGCAGAATGCCCTTGCGGGACGTGTCGTCCCGCGCCGGCAACGGCTTGGGCGCCTCGATCGTCTCTGGCTGCTTCACGGCGTCGATCGGCTCGGCTGCGTCGATGGGCTCCGGACGTCCGACACTCCAGGCGTCGTCTTCATCATCACTCGACGGGGCCTGACCGCCGTTCGCGGCCCGCGTGTCGTCGGAGGCACGTTGCGGCGACGAACTGGCCGCTGCGTCACCGCCCGATCCGTCCACCAGAAGCGCGGGGACGCTGGAGGACGCGTCTGACGAGTCACCCACCGTCCGGGCCGTCTCGGCAGACTCTCCCTCTGCAGCGTGGCCTGCGGTCGCGAGGCGTTCGCGCTCGGCCGCGCGGCGGGCGAGTTCGGCGGCGACGGGCGCCGGGGCGCCCATCGCGTCGCGATCGTCGTGGGGCTCACGCACGCGAGCGACCTCCTCCTTGGCGGGGGCGACTCTGCGAAGCGCCGCAAATGCCGGCGCGGGTGCCTCGTCGTCTCCCCCGGCGGCTGCGTTACCTGTCACTGACGACTCGTCATCGGGCGCAGCAGCGTGGGCATCGGACGCGGAGGTCTCGTCACGCGACTCGAACGCCTCACCCACGTGCGCCGACGCCTCGCGACGCGAGCCGGGCACCGCATCACGCGACGTGGGGGTCTCGTCGTGGGATGCGCCGGCGTCGTCCACCTGAGCACGCGACGTGCCATCCGCCTCGGGCGACGGCAGGCGCGGCGTCATCGCGGTCGGACCGCTCGGCTGGGCGAAGGGATCGAAGTCGTTTCCGGCGTGCGGGTCGAACGCGGCGACCGGCGCCTCGTCGGCAAACGGGTCGTCCGCGGCCACGTCGGAGGGATGAGACGCGACGGCCGGGTCACGCGACACGATCGGCTCGTCCCACGGCGACGACTCGGTCGTGGCACCGGTCTGCGTCGAAGCGGGAGTAGCGTCGGACGGCGTGCGGTCGAACGCACCCCCGTCCATGCCAGCGTGATCGAGGACGGAATCCGCGGCTGCGGGGTCGGCGGCCGAGCCGACGCGGGTCTCATCGAGGTGACGCGGTTCGCTCTGGTGCTCGGCAACCACGTCGCTGCGGGGCGCCGCCGGCTCGATCGGCGGGATCTCGGAGCCGGCGGGCTCGGCGAGGACCTCGGGCGTGGCGTAGGCGCTGAACTCGGGGTGGTAGTGCCCCTCCGCCTGGCGGTCAGCGTCGGACATCGCACGGCGAACATCGCCGCGAGGCAACGGAACCCGATGATCCGTCGCAGGGTAGGAGATGATCGATTCTTCGCTGACAGGCTCGTGTACGACGGGCACCTCACCTGCGCTCTGGGCCTCTTCGCCCTGCTCATCGACGTGGTTCGCGTCCGCGGCCGACTCGGTGGACGCGTCGTCGGCAGCGCCGCCCGTCCACGACTGGCCCATCGAAGGACGGATGGTCGCCGCGCGCTGATCGCCCGGCTCGGCCGATCGCTGGACGTGTTCGATCGTCACGTCTCGCGACGCCTCGTCGCTCCTGTCGTCGCCCTCGTCGGCGGACGCGACCGCGTCGCGGCCAGAATCGTCGTCAGCGCCCTCGTCGTCGATCAGCTCGTCGCCGGTGGCGGCGAGTCCGCCACCAACAGGGTTCACCTGCGCCGACGCCTGCGACGCCTCGCGTCGGGCCTCGTCGCGCGCGTCGGCAGCTTCGTCGAGCGGCTCCCCACCGACGGGGTTGATGCCCTGCTGGACGGTCCGTTCGTCGTCGACGGCGTGCCCGTCACCCTCGACGGCGTCATCGACGACGCGGCCGCCCGCACCTGCCTCGACGACGTGCTCGTCACTGGGGCCGCGCCGCTCTGAGTCGCCCGCGACATCTTCTGCATCGACCACACGCTGGGTGCGGTGATCGTCCTGAGCGCCCGCGTCATCATGCGCACCGAGGAATCCCCTCGCCGGGTCGCCCTCAGACTCGGCGTCGCCAGTCGCGAGAGCAGGCGCCTCGTGGTCAGCGTGCTCGTCGGCGTCATCCCACGATCCGTCGGGACGCACCCGCGGCACCTGCACGCCGGGCTCGGCGAGCCTCTCGTGACGGGTCTCGTCGGTCGGCTCCTCATCCCACGCGCCGTCGGGGCGAACCTGCGGCACGCGCACCCCGGGCTCGCCGAACGAGCCCCCACGCGAGTCGTCGACCTGGTCGTAGCCACGCTCTGGGGTGGGCTCCGCGCCACCACGCTGATTGTCGGCGCCAGAACGAACGCCGTCGGTCACCGCGGCGCTCTGCCACTCGTCGTCGGCCCTGGTGTCACTCTGAACCGCGCCGCGCGGCGCGCCTGACGCGACGGCGAGCGCCGCGGCGTCACGGACACCACCGTCGTCGCGCCGGGGGTCGGCGAAATCGTCGTCGCTCAACCCACTCGCGGGCTCCCACTCATCGTCGGCGTGGAGCGTCTCGCCGCCGTGCGAACCGGAGGTCTCGGCGGCGAACAGGCGCTGAGCGACGCGGTCGAGCAGGTCGTCGACGTCGTCCATGTCGTAGCCGCCGTTGACGTCGGCGGCTCGCTCGGGAAACTCCGCCTCCACGACCTCGTGGGACGTCACGGCGTCGGTGACGCTGCCGTGGCCCTGCTCGAGCGCCGTCAGCGTCGCGATGACACGGTCGAGGAAGTCGTCCACGGCCACCTCGTCGTATCCCGGCGTGCCGGCCGCGGCGCGGCGAAACTCGGCGTCGTGCACCTCGCGAGCGGTGATCATGGCCAATCCCCTTCGTCGTGACGTGCGCCGTCGAACGGCGCTGTTCTCGACCGAGCCTAGCCACCGGCGGCGCGTTCGCCCATGCACCGCGCCGAGTCGTCCGATGACGCCGGACGCGGCCGCCGCTGCAGCCCCTTCACCGTGACGACCGATGTCCGCCCCAGGCTCCCTGCCCTGACGTCCGC
>NZ_DCNR01000115.1:3202-18955 GCF_002322065.1 Dermacoccus sp. UBA1591
GCGACGAAAGTGCAACATTGCACTGCTGAAGATTTCAGTGCAACAGCCGAAGGGGGCCCGTGCACACCACAGCCTGCACCCAGCCCGCGTCTCGCACGGCGCGCGCGATGCGGCGTCTCGTCGAGATCCAGGAGGCCGCCGCAACCCTCGTCATCGAGCGGGGTTATGACGGTTTCACGATGGACGAATTGGCCGAACGCGTCGGCGTCAGCCGCCGCACCCTGTTCAATCACGTCCCGGACAAGGCCTCGGCCGTTCTCGGCCCGTTCGACGAGAACAACCCGCGCCCCGGGGCGCTCGAACTGTTCCTCGAGAAGCAGCCCCACGGCCGACTCGTCGACGATCTCGTCCACGCCATCGACACCGTCATCGCCTCCGCCGACGACCTGGACGCCACGAGCCCCGGACACCGCGCCCTCGTCAATCGGGCGATCATGTCCGACGCGAAGGTGATGCAACTCGTCGCCCACCGCTTCGAGGTCGTCGCCGCCATGCTGCGTGACGCCATCGCCCAGCGGGAGGGGTGGGAGCCGTCAGATCTGCGGGCCCGCGTCCTCGCCACGACGATGCTGAGTATGCTCAAGCTGACGCTCGAGGATTTCGCGGGCGGCCAGGACGCTCCGCCGATCGACTTCACGACCCGATTCCACGAGGTGCTCGCAGCCGCCGTCGAGGTGCACGAAGAGCACTGAGGCAGCGACGCCCGCCCTCTCAGACCCCCATCAGCCCTTGTCCGCGAGCCCGCCCGATCGGCCCACGTTCACCACCCGTCTCGCACCACCGTCTCATCACCACCGTCTCGACGCACTGCGTCGCGCATCCTTCGTCCACCCGCCACTCGCAAGGAGATCTTCGTGGCAAACATCCTCTACCGCCTCGGGCGGACGGCTTACAAGAAGTGGCCGTTCTTCCTCGTCGGCTGGCTCATCGCGATCCTCGCGGTCGGTGGTTTCGCCGCCGCCAAGAGCAAGCCGATGTCCAGCGAGTTCACCATCCCCGGCATCCCGTCGCTCGAGGCGGCCGAGATGCAGAAGGAGCTCTTCCCCGACGCCAAGGCTGCCGACAAGCAGGTCAACGGCCAGATCGTCCTGAAGGCGCCGGCGGGCCACACGCTCTCCGAGCAGCCGTACAAGGGCCAGATCGACGCGCTCGTCAAGAAGTTGCAGAGCGCACCGCAGATGCCGAAGGGCGCTGAGGCGCAGACCATCGCGAACCCCGTCGTCGCCGCGCAGATGCAGAGCAAGCAGCTCGTCGCGCAGTCGATGAAGCAGGGCATGACGAAGGAGCAGGCCGAGGCGAACGCCCAGGCCCTGTCGCCGCTGTCGAAGGACGGGCGCATCGGCACGATCTCGTGGAACTTCGATGTCGAGAACGTCATGGACATCAAGCAGGACACGCAGAAGCAGATCCGTTCGGATGCCGCGGCCGAGGCGAAGAACGGTCTGACGATCGTCGCCGGCGGTCAGGGCATGCAGGAGATGATGCAGCCCGGCGGCACCTCGGAGCTCATCGGCATCGCCGTCGCGCTCGTCGTCCTCGTCATCACGTTCGGTTCGTTCGTCGCGGCGGGCATGCCGATCCTCAACGCCGTCATCGGGCTGCTGCTGGGCACTCTCGGCATCACGGGTGCGACGTACTTCTTCGACCTGCCGGAGACGACGACGGCGCTCGCGTCGATGATCGGTCTCGCCGTCGGCATCGACTACGCGCTGTTCATCCTGTCGCGTTACCGCAGCGAGCTGCGGCACGTCGACCGGACGAAGAACGACGAGCGTGCCCACGCGATGGGTCGTGCCCTCGGGACGGCCGGCTCGGCCGTCGTGTTCGCCGGTCTCACCGTCCTCATCGCGCTGTCCGCATTCTCGGTGCTCGGCATCGGCATGCTGACGGCGATGGGTCTCGGCGCCGCGGGCACCGTCTTCGTCGCCGTCATGGTCAGCCTGACGCTGCTGCCCGCTCTCATGGGCATGCTCAAGGGCAAGGCGTTCGGTGGGCGGGTGCGCAAGGACACGACCGCCGACGACTCCGACCACGACTTCGTCAACGGTTCGGTCCGACTCGGTCGCGGCATCCGCAAGGCTCCGTGGGCCGTCGCGCTCGGCGTCGTCGCCCTTCTGGGCGTGCTCGCGGCACCCGTGAGCAACCTGCACCTCGGCCTGCCCTCCGACGCCACGGCGGAGAAGAACACCGAGGCGCGTCAGAGCGCCGACCTGCTCGCCGAGGGCTTCGGCCCGGGCAAGAACGCCCCGATGATCGCCGTACTCGACGGACGTGACATCAAGGTCTCCGGCACGGACGCCGCGGCGCAGAAGGAACTCGCCGGCAAGCAGATGCAGGCGTACGGCAAGGTCGTGCAGTGGGCGTCGAAGGAGGACGACGTCGCCAACGCGCAGATCGTCCAGATGGCGAAGAAGGGTGACGGCGCCGTCGTCATGATCACGCCGAAGACGGGCCCCGCCGACAAGAAGACCGACGACCTGCTGACGCGCCTGCGCGACGGTCAGGCCGACATCGAGAAGTCGAGCAACGTCAAGGTCGGCATCACCGGCCAGACGGCGATCGCCGCAGACGTGTCGGAGAAGCTCAACGACGCGCTCGCGCCGTACCTCGCCATCGTCGTCGGGCTCGCGTTCGTCCTGCTCGTGCTCGTGTTCCGTTCGATCGTCGTGCCGCTGCTCGCGACGCTGGGCTTCCTCGCCTCGATCCTCGCGACGCTCGGCGTGACGGTGAAGCTCGTCCAGGACGGCACGTTCGGCTGGTTCGACCCGCAGCCCATCATGAGCTTCATGCCGACGCTGCTCATCGGCATCGTGTTCGGCCTCGCGATGGACTACCAGGTCTTCCTCACCACGCGCATGCGTGAGGCGTACGCCCACGGCATGGACGCACGCGACGCCGTCATCGACGGTTTCCGCCACTCGGGCCGCGTCGTCGTCGCCGCCGCGCTCATCATGATCTCGGTGTTCGCCGCGTTCGCCTCGCAGGACAACGCGCTCATCAAGACGATCGGTGTGTCGCTCGCGACGGCCGTCTTCCTCGACGCGTTCCTCGTGCGCATGATCCTCATCCCGGCCGTCATGCTCATGCTGGGCAAGCACGCCTGGTGGATCCCGAAGTGGCTCGACAAGATCATGCCCAACGTCGACGTCGAAGGTGAGAGCCTCAAGCAGCACGGTGCGCGCCCCGGCTCGCCCGAGCACGCTGCAGAACGCGCAGCCGCCGGCACGACCGGTGCGGCTGCCGGCTCGGCCGCCTCGTTCGACGCTGCGGGGACGGAGACGGCGGGCACGTCGGGCACGACGACGACGGACGCGGACGCCTCGGAGCACGCGGCCACGACGCCCGGTCTGCACGGCGCGACGCCGGCGAGCATCGTCGAGGAACTCTTCGCCGGTGAGAGCCACTCGACGCCGAAGCACCTCGCCCGCGACGACGAGGACCGCCCGCGTACGAGCTGAGCGTCAGACACCCGGCCGGCTGAGCGCTGACCGACGAAGCGGGCCCCGCGACCATCTGGTCTCGGAGCCCGCTTCGTCGTGTCAGGAGCTTTCGTCCGTGAGGGGCCTGGTCCGTTGAGCGCTGCGTCCGTCAGGGGTTTCGTCCGTCAGCGGTTCAGACGCGCGGCAGGTCGACGCCCGTCGTCGCAGCCGCGAGGGCCCACACGGATGCGGCGAGGGTCGGGCCCTTGGCGCTGCGGTACACCGGCACCTCGGCGGCCTCTCCGGTCATGCCGGTGCGGCTCTTCGGGCCGTATAACGCGCCGTTCCGGGCCGCCGGGTCGGTGGCGGCCATGAGTTCGGGGCCGGCGCCCTGGACGGCGTCCATGCTCGGCAGCACGTCGAGGTCCATGATGCGCGTCATCATCGTCGTGCGTCCGGAACCGAGCGCGGCGCCGGCGCTCTGCAGGTTGGTCTTCGTGTAGCCGGGGTGCGCGATGGTGGAAAGGAGCCTCCAGCCGCGCCCCTGCGACACGCGGGCGAGATGCAGGCCCATGAGCAGGTCGGCGAGCTTCGACTGGCCGTACGCGCGCCACGAGGAGTACTTCTTCTCCCACTCGAGGTCGGCGAAGTTGATCGACGCCGCCTGCGCGGCGATGCTCGACATCGTCGTGACACGCGGCGCGCGCCCCTCCAGCAGCGTCGGCAAGAGCAGGTTCGTCAGGACGAACGGGCCGAGGAAGTTGCTGCCCCACTGCAGTTCGTGGCCGTCCTTCGTCACCGTGCGCTCCGGGGGCGTCATGACGCCGGCGTTGTTGACGAGGACGTCGAGCCCCTTGCCGTCGCTGCGGATCTCGTCGGCGAGGGCGTGGGCCGAAACGTCGAGGCGGCGCTTCGTCGCGTGGTGAAACCCCACCCGCTCGGGTGGGTATGCCCACGGCCGCCCGGGATGCGGGAGGCGCGGCGGGCCCGCGTGCCCTGCTCCTGACGGGGCAAGGCATTCAACACCTACTCGCCGGTTCGGGACCGGCCCCCAATTCTCGGTTAATGGTCGTTAACCTAGGCCGCATGACTATCACCGACGCACCGCTCACGCAGGCTCCCACGTCCGACGAGGACGTTCTGGCGCGCGCTAGCCGCATCGTGCTCGAGGAGGGCAAGCCGCTCGGCTACGACGACCTCGTCGAGGTGCTGCGCACAGGTGACGATCGCCTCGAGGAGCTGCTGCAGCTCGCCCATGAGGTGCGCCTGAAGTACAACGGTGACGAGGTCGAGGTCGAGGGCATCGTCTCCCTCAAGACGGGCGGCTGCCCCGAGGACTGCCACTTCTGCTCACAGTCGGGGCAGTTCACGTCGCCGGTACGTTCGGTGTGGCTCAACATTCCGCAGCTCGTGCGCGCCGCGAAGCAGACGCGCGAGACGGGCGCGTCGGAGTTCTGCATCGTCGCCGCCGTGCGCGGGCCGGACGCGAAGCTCATGGAGCAGATGCGCGAGGGCGTCAAGGCGATCCACGACGAGGTCGACATCCAGGTCGCCGCGTCTCTCGGCATGTTGACGCAGGAGCAGGTCGACGACCTGCGCGACATGGGTGTGCACCGCTACAACCACAACCTCGAGGCCGCGAAGTCGTACTTCCCCGACGTCGTCACGACGCACACGTACGAGGAGCGCTGGGAGACGTGCACGATGGTCAAGGCCAGCGGCATGGAACTGTGCTGCGGTGGTCTCGTCGGCATGGGTGAGACGCTCGAGCAGCGCGCAGAACTCGCGTCGCAGCTCGCCGAGCTCGAGCCGCACGAGGTGCCGCTCAACTTCCTCAACCCGCGCCCCGGCACGCCGTTCGGCGACATCGAGCCGATGGAGTCCAACGACGCGCTGCGCACGATCGCCGCGTTCCGTCTCGCACTGCCGCGCACGATCCTGCGCTACGCGGGCGGCCGCGAGCTGACGCTCGGTGACCTCGGCACGCGTGACGGGCTCATGGGCGGCATCAACGCCGTCATCGTCGGCAACTACCTGACGACGCTCGGGCGCGACCCGAAGGAAGACCTGTCGTTGCTCGGCGAGCTCAACATGCCGATCAAGGCCCTCAACGCGACGCTCTGACGCGCCCTGCACGAGAGATGACGACGATGAGTGACGCGACGCTGCCGGGCCGCGACCAGGGTGCGGTCGTGGGGGGCCCGGCTGTGCGTGGGCGGGGTTCGCAGGTCGCGGCGGCGGGCAACTCGGGTGATGAGCCCGCGTTCTGCACGCGGTGCGGGTTGGCGCCCGAGGCGGCCGACCACGCGACGTGCGCTCGGTGGCTCGCCTCGGAAGAGCCGCCGCGCTTCTGCGCGCAGTGCGCGCGGCGCATGAAGGTGCAGATCATCCCGACGGGATGGTCGGCCGAGTGCTCCCGTCACGGCTCGATCAGTGGCGGCGCCGGCGTCTGACCGCGCGTGGCTGGCAGACGCGACGTCGTGAGCGACGTCGGGGGTGACCCGAGTCACATCTGAACGTATCCTGAGGGTTCAGGCATCGACAGGGGTCGAGGCCAATGTCGCGAGGGGGAACGATGCCCGAATTGACCTGTTCACACGTCAGCCGCCGGAATGCCCTCTTAGGCGGCGCGGGCGCCGCGGCCCTGGGCTGTGTCGCCGCTTCGACGACGTCAGCACTGGCCGACACCACAGACCCTTCGTACCCGCGCTTCGGCGACAGCCGCTACCGCGTGCTGCACTACCAGATCGGTGACACGATCCTCACCGGCAGCTCGCCGCGGCTCTTCGGTTCGACGACGATGACGTGCGTCGCTGCGCGATCGATGACGAACCTCTTCGTCGACTTCCAGCACACACCGAACGTCGTGTCGATCAACGGCAAGGCCGTGCGATTCTCCAGGACGTCCAGCGTCGCCACGACGTACGGCGACCAGGGCGGGCATCGCCGATTCACCGTCAGCGGCTTCTCGCTGCCGGCGGGAGCGCGATTCACGCTCAAGGTCGGCTACAACGTCTCCGCCGACGCGAACCGCACCGCCTCGCTGTTGAGCGCCGGGGCGTACTTCGTCGTCGCCGGCGAGCCGATCGCCGCCACGCACTGGTTCCCGTGCAACGACCGGCTCGACGTGAAATCGACCTACGGCGTCAGCATCTCGACCCAGCGGGCCAACCGGGTCATGCTGGCGAGGCCGACCTCACAGACGTTCTACACCTCGGGCCGCACCGCGATGACGAACATTCGCTTCGCTGTCGCCGAACCCAGCGCCACCTACCAACTCGGCCTCGCCGTCGGGCCGTTCAGCGTCACCTCGGGTACGTGGTCGATCGGCGGGCGTGACGTTCCCTACGGCGTGGCGGCACAGCCGGGGCTCACGAAATCGACCCTGCTCGATCACACCCCGCGGGCCTTGTCGTACTTCGCGGCGCGCTACGGCAGCTTCCCCTTCTCGCACGCAGGCGGGGTCTTGGTCAAAGATATTGGTGTGGGCGCTCAGGAGACCGTCGGCGGACCGACCTACGACGCGTCCTGCAACACAGCCGCGTTCGTCGCCCACGAGAATGCGCACATGTGGTTCGGCAACAGCGTGACCGCGGCGAGTTGGGCGGACGTCGTGTTGATCCAGGAGGGCCTGGCGCAGCTCCTGGAATGGGACTATGTACAGATGTTGCGTGCCACGTCAGGCACCTCCGCCGCGATGTGGGCTCCCCTGCTGACGCCGCCCACGACCTGGCGCGTGCCGACCCACATGAAGGTGCAGAAGCTGACGTATCAGTACGCGGGTGGCCTCATGCGGGAGCTGCGCCGTGAGATGGACGGCTCGATCGAGCAGGCGCGCGCACCGCGCTTCACGGCATTCCTGCGCACGTTGGCCACGGGCCACGCCCACTCGAGCATCACCCGCGCCCAGTTCAAGGCCGAGGCGCAGAAGGCCGCGGGCAAGGATCTCAGCGGTTTCCTTCGTCGCTACGGCATCTGATCTGCAACTACTCGGGCCGCGCGGCATCCGTCGTCCCGACGGTGGGATCCACGACGGACGAAGACGCGGCGGCTCGTCGCGCCTTCGCCCAGCACACCCATGCGCCGAGGCACACCATGATGATGGCGACGAGGTGCACGATCACGGCGGCGATGTCGCTGAACGGCGCAACCAGGATGACGAGAACGGCGAGCACCCCCACGATGAGCGCGTAACGCATCATGAAGGGCGCGGCGGCGCGGTTGGCGTCGAGCAACGCCTCAGGGGTGCGTGCAACGCCGCGCGGGCGCAGCGCGAGCCTGCCGCCGAAGGGCAGCGTGCCCGACGTGATCGAGCGTGCGAGCCACGCCGTCATTGCTGCGATGGCGGCGAGGACGCAGGCGCCGATCATGGCGGTCACCGCGAGATCCGTGATCATGGCCTCACAGTAGCGAGAACGGCCGACAACCGCGGAAGGACGCGGTTGTCGGCGCTCGATCCTAGGGTGAGACGCATCACGCCGCCCGCGCTCGAGGCCGCCTTCCGGACTCGCGGGTAACCGGGCGTGGGATGAGAGGATGCGGCCATGACCACGGACGTCGACGCGCTGCTCACCCTCGACGCCGCCCACGTGTGGCACCCCTACGCGAGTGCCACGGCAGGAGCACCGCCCCACGTCGTCGAGTCCGCCTCCGGCGTGCGGCTGCGTCTCGTCAAGGCCGACGGAACGCGCCGCGACGTCATCGACGCGATGAGCTCGTGGTGGTGCGCCGTGCACGGTTACGGCGTTCCAGAGCTCGACGCGGCTGCCACGGGGCAGCTACAGCGCATGTCGCACGTCATGTTCGGCGGGCTGACGCACGAACCCGCGATCCGGCTCGCCGAGCGCCTCGTCGCGATGGCGCCGCACCCACAGCCGGAACGTGCGGCGTTGAACCGAGTGTTCCTCGCCGATTCGGGCTCCGTCAGCGTCGAGGTGGCAATGAAGATGGCGCTGCAGTGCTTCGCCGCCGACGACCGGCCACGGCGTCGCATCCTCACCGTCCGCGGCGGCTACCACGGCGACACGTTGCACCCGATGAGCGTCTGCGACCCCGACGGCGGCATGCACACGCTCTGGCGCGGCACGCTGCCCGAGCAGATCTTCGCGCCGCTGCCGCCCGCACCCGCGGACCCGTCGTCCGGCCTCGTCGCTGACGCGGGCGAGATGGCCGCGTGGAAGGACGAGACCGCGCGCTTGTTCGCCGAGCACGCCGACGACATCGCCGCCGTCATCCTCGAACCCCTGCTGCAGGGCGCCGGCGGCATGCGGATCCACGACCCGGAGTGCGTGCGATTCCTCGCCGAACTCGCCCGTGAGCACGGGGCGCTCGTCATCTTCGACGAGATCGCCACCGGTTTCGGACGCACCGGCACCCTCTGGGCGGCCGAACGCGTCGGCGTCACACCCGACATCATGTGCGTCGGCAAGGCGTTGACCGGTGGGTACCTGACCCTCGCCGCAACGCTGTGCAGCGACGAGGTGGCCCAGCGCATCAGCGATCGCACGGGCGCTGTCATGCACGGCCCGACATTCATGGGTAACCCCCTCGCGTGCACCGTCGCGCTTGCGAGCCTCGACCTGCTCGACGCCGAACGCCTCACGCGCGCAGCACAGTTCGAGGGCGCCCTCGAGGCCGGGCTCGGCCCGCTGCGCAGCATCGCGGGTGTGAAGGACGTCCGCGTCATCGGTGCGGTCGGCGTCGTCGAGTTGGAGGGCGACGTCGACATGACGCGCGCTACTGAGGCGGCATTGGCCGAAGGCGTCTGGATCCGCCCGTTCCGGGGCCTCATCTACACGATGCCGCCGTACGTGTGCACCGACGATGATCTCGCGACGATCTTGCGCGGCGTCACGGCCGCAGTGCGGGCGAGCGTCGACGCCGGCTGCCGAGCTAGCGAGCAGTCGCGATGAGCAAGCCTGACGGAATGGAGCCCGAAGCCTCGACGGACGGCGCAGCCGTGCCACGCGGGGGCCTTGACGCGGGCGCCTCAGCCCCAGCGGATGCGACCGTCCGCGGCGGTCAGGTCGATCAGTACGCCGTCTTCCTGCGCGACGCCGCTCGGCGCCGCGAAGAGCTGGGCCTCACCCGCACGGCCGTCGACGACCAGCTCGACGGCGTCCGCATCGACCTCGCCGGCAACGACTACCTCGCGCTGCGGCGACACCCTGACGTCATCGCCGCAGCCGTCGCCGCGCTCCAGGACGACGGTGCGGGCGCCGGTGCGAGCCGCCTCGTGACGGGCACGCATGCCTCGCACGTCGCACTCGAACGCGGACTCGCCGCGCACCTGGGGCATGAGGCCGCACTCGTGTTCTCCACGGGCTATCACGCCAATCTCTCTCTCATGACGGCCCTCGGCACACCCGACACCGTCATCATCAGCGACGCGCACAACCACGCGAGCCTCATCGACGGGATGAGGCTCGCGAAGGCGCGCGTCGCCGTCACTCCGCACCTCGACGTGGCCGCGGTCCGCGACAAGCTCGTCGAACGCACCGAACCGCGCGCGGTCATCGTCGTCGAGTCGATCTTCTCGGTTCTCGGGGATGCTGCCCCGCTGCGCGAACTGCTCGACCTCGCGATCGAGCACGATGCGCTCCTGGTCGTCGACGAGGCACATGGCCTCGGAGTCGTCGGCGGGCGGGGCGAAGGCCTTGTGCGGGCGCTCGGCCTGCTCGATCGCCCGGGCCGCGAGCGCATCATCACGACTGTGACGTTGTCGAAATCCCTCGCGGCCCAGGGCGGCGCGGTGCTCGGCTCGGCCGCGCTGCGCGAGCATCTCGTCAACACGGCGCGCCCGTTCATCTTCGACACCGGCCTGGCTCCCGCGTCTGCCGGAGCGGCCCTGGGTGCTCTGCGGCGCCTCGTCGCACGACCCGAACTCGCCGCACGCACCCGCGAGGTCGCAGCACGACTGGCCGACATCGTCGGCGTCGAGGTGCCTGCGGGCGCCGTCCTCAGCGTTCCCATGCCGTCGCCGCGCAGTGCCGTGTCCGCCGTCGACGCTGCCCGACGAGGGGGCCTGCGCATCGGCTGCTTCCGCCCACCGAGCACACCCGACGGCATCTCGCGCCTACGCCTGACGGCCAACGCCGGTATCACTGACGACGACCTCGCCGACGTCGAACGCATCATGCACGGCGTGCTTCGCGAGACGTCGCACGAACGAGCCGGCAGCTCGGAGTCGCCGCGACCTGCTGCCAGCCCGCCCGCTTCCCCACCTCTCGAGGAGATCGCATGACCGCGCCCATCCTGCTCGTCACCGGCACCGACACCGAGGTCGGCAAGACGGTGACGACGGCCGCCATCGCCGCGGCTCTCATCGCTCAGGGCATGCACGTGGCCGTCGTCAAACCCACGCAGACGGGTCTCGCGCCGGGCGAGGCCGGCGACGTCGACGAGGTGGCGCGTCTTGTCGGTGATCTGGGTGGCGACGACGCGGCCACGGGCTCGCTCACGACGCACGAGTTCGTCCGGCTGCCCGACCCGCTCGCCCCCGATTCCGCAGCTCGGCTGGCCCGGGTGACGCTGCCGACGGTCGCCGAGCACGCCCGTCGCGTCCTCGAGATCGCCGAGAGGGACGACGTCGACACCGTCATCGTCGAAGGTGCCGGGGGGCTGCTCGTGCACCTCGACGGCGAGGGCAACACCCTGGCCGACCTTGGAATCGCGTTGCGCGACGCCGGCGCTCGCGCCGGTTTCGTCCTCGTCGTCGCCTCGCGCCTCGGCACCCTCAACGTCACGGCGCTGACCGCCGAGGCCCTCGCTCGCCGCGAGCTCGACCTCATCGGGTACGTCGTCGGCAGCTACCCGAGCGAGCCCGATCTCGCCGAGCGCACCAACATCGACGACCTGCCCACCGCGGCCGGCGCCCAGCCCCTCGGCCGCATCCCGACCGGCGCGGCTAGCCTGGAGCCTGCCGAATTCCGCACGCACGCAACAGAATGGGTGCATCTGTGATGTTCCGAACCGACGGCCGTCTCGCTGACGGCCGCACGATCCGCTGGTACGACCGCACCGCGGGCCGTGAGCCGAGCCCCGACACCCGCGACCTGCCGACGACGACCCCGATGTCGCAGATCCGTCGCGATCCACTGACCGGCGAACGGATCGTGCTCGCCGCGCACCGGCAGAACCGCACGTTCATGCCGCCCGCCGACGAGTGCCCCCTGTGCCCCAGTCGCGACGGATACGCGAGCGAGGTGCCGTCCGGCTCGTACGAGGTCGCCGTGTTCGACAACCGCTTCCCGGCACTGTCGGACGCGGTCGTCGACGTCCCGACCGAGGACGACCCGCTGTTCGCCTCGGCTCCCGCGCACGGCGCGTGTGAGGTGGTGTGCTTCAGCGAGCGACACGACGCGTCGTTCAAGGATCTCGGCCTCGAGCAGGCGCGCCTCGTCGTCGACGCGTGGGCCGACCGCACGCGCGAACTGTCCGCGCGCGACAGCGTCGAGTACGTCTATCCGTTCGAGAACCGCGGCGTCGAGATCGGGGTGACGCTGCCGCACCCGCACGGGCAGATCTACGCGTTCGGGTTCGTGCCGCCACGCGCGGCGACGGAGTTGGCGCGCGCCCGCGCCCACCATGACGCGACGGGGCGCAACCTGTTCGGCGACGTCATCGCCCGCGAACTCGCCGACGGCGCCCGCATCGTCGCCGAGAACGACACCTGGGTGGCGTTCGTGCCGTTCGCGGCGCGCTGGCCCGTCGAGGTGCACCTGTATCCGCGGACGCAGGTGGCCGACCTTGCGGCCCTCGACGACGCCCAGCGCGACGGGCTCGCGGCGCTGTACCGCGACGTCCTCACCCGCTTCGATGCCCTCTACGACGCGCCGCTGCCGTACATCTCGGCGTGGCAGCAGGCGCCGGCCAAGGCCGATCACCCGGATCGCGAGCTCGCGTGGCTGCACGTCGAGCTGTTCTCGATTCGTCGCAGTGCCGACAAGCTGAAGTACCTCGCCGGCACCGAGTCGGGGCAGGGTGCGTTCAGCAACGACGTCTCCCCCGAAGCTGTCGCACAGCGCCTGCGTGAGGTGGCAGACGCGTTCGACGGCGGCCCAGGCCGCGAAGTGGGTGAGTCGTCATGACGACGCCGACCTCGACGCAGCGTCGCCTGCTCGACGACGCGAGCTCCCTGTTCGATCGCGAGTTCGGCTCGGACGCAGGCGAACCCGACGGTGCGTGGTGGGCGCCGGGCCGCGTCAACATCATCGGTGAGCACACCGACTACAACGGTGGCTACGTCCTACCCATAGCCCTGCCGACGGGTACGGTCGCCGTCGCACGTCGGCGCGACGACGATCTCGTGCGCCTCGCCTCCGAAGGCAAGCGTGTCGAGGTGCGTCTCGGCGAGGTGTCGCGCGAGGCGGGCCTCGGATGGGCGTCCTACGCCGCCGGCGTGGGATGGGCCGCCCGTCGCGACGGCCTCGACGTGCCGGGGCTCGACATCGCGTTCGCGGCCGACGTACCGCGCGGCGCCGGGTTGTCGTCATCGGCGTCATTGAGTTGTGCGACGGCGTCAGCGTGGAACGACCTCGCCGGCTGGGGGCTCGACGGAGCGAGCATCGCCAGGCTCGGGCGCCTCGCCGAGAACGAGATCGCGGGAGCACCGACCGGAACGATGGATCAGCTCGCGTCCGTGCTCTGCGAACCGGGGAACGCGCTGCGACTCGGCACGCTGACGAACGAGACGATGCAGGTGCCGTTCGACCTCGACGACGCGGGCCTCGCGCTGCTCGTCGTCAACTCGCACGCGCCGCACGAGCTCGTCGACGGTGCGTACGGCGAGCGCCGCCGCGCGTGTGAGGAGGCCGCCGACGCCCTGGGCATCGCCCGCGGGCGACTGTGCGCCGAGATCGACGGACGCGACGTCGACGCCGTCGATGCGCGCCTCGCCGGGCTGCCCGACGTGCCGCGCCGCCGCGCGCGCCACGTCATCACCGACTCCGCGCGGGTCCTCGCCGTCGACGCTCTCCTGACCGGTGGCGTGACGCGGGACAAAGCGCCTGACGTCGGGGCGCTGCTCACGGCGTCACACGTCAGCATGCGCGACGATTTCGAGATCACCGTCCCGGCCGTCGACACGCTCGCCGCCGCACTCGTCGCCGGTGGCGCGTACGGCGCACGCATGACGGGCGGGGGTTTCGGCGGGTGCGTCATCGCGCTCGTCGACGTCGAAGGCGTCGATGATGCCGTCGCGGCTGCTCGACGCGCGGCGCACGACGGCGGCTTCCCCGAGCCGGAGCCCTTCGTCGCGCTTGCGAGCGCGGGGGCGCATCGGCTCGTCTGAGCGACCTGGTCGCAGTGACTCGACGATCGGCGGTCCAGGCTGATCGACGGGTGCCACAGGTGCTACCCGTCGCGCCCGTCGCGAACGCAGTTCTCCACGCTCGGCGCACACCGAACGGCGGGGGCCAGCCTCGCGGCGTCGACCGGCGGTGTGCTGCGCGATGGTGTCGAGCCCGTCGACCGAATCCTGAGGTATCTCGGGGCCGGCGTAGGCGAGGCCTGTCGGCGCCTCATGCGCGAGGCGCCGACGCACCGCGGACAAGATGCGATTCCCGGCAGGCCCGGAACCGCGCAGTTATCAGCGTCACGTGATTGGCTGGGAACGTCACCGAGCGAGGCCGGCTGGCCTCACCGCGACCGAAGGAGTCGTCATGCCAACCCGCACCACGAACTGGCCCGCCGGCACGCCCAACTGGGTCGACTGCAGCTTCGACCACATGCACCGAGCGAAGGATTTCTACGCCAAGCTGTTCGGCTGGGAGATCCGCGAGGGCGGTGACGACATGGGCGGCTACGCCGTCGCGCTCAAGCATCACCACGCTGCTGCCGGGCTGGCGCCGCGCATGCAGCCCGACGTTCCGAGCGCGTGGTCCACGTTCTTCGCGAGCGACGACGTCGACGCGACCGCTGGCGCCATCCGCGACGCCGGCGGCCGCACGCTCGTCGAGCCGATGGACGTGCCGAACACAGGACGCATGGCGTTCTTCCAGGATCCCGAGGGGGCCGCGTTCGGTGTCTGGCAGGGCGGCGAGCACCCCGGGTTCGGCATCTTCAACGAGCCCGGTTCCGTGGGCTGGAACGACCTCATGACGCGCGACCTCGAGGGCGCGAAGTCGTTCTACGGCAAGGTTTTCGGCTTCTCCTACGAGGAGATGGGCACCGACTACGTCACGATCAAGCGCGCGAGCGACGGCGAGGTCGTCGCGGGCATGCACCTCGCGACGCAGCTGCCCGACGACGTTCCCGCGAACTGGTTGACGCACTTCGTCGTCGCCGACCGCGACTCCACCGTCGCCACCGTCGAAGAGCTCGACGGCGAGGTGCTCATGAGCTTCGACACCCCGTTCGGGCCGGAGGCGACGATTCGCGGGCCCGAGGGTGAGACCTTCAACGTCATCGCTTTCTCACCCGAGGCCGAGAACGGTCGAGACGCCGAGTGACGAGCGGGTGAGGTAAGCCAGCCCTGACCCAGGAAAATCCCGGGTACTTGTCAGGTCTGCCGGTTACGGACGAGAGCCTTCTCCTAGGTGGATGCGGTTTGCTGTGGGGACACTGCTCCATCCCCCGCGAAGGACCATCATGACGAGCTCCACGCCCGCGAATTCCTCAGCCGCGACGGCACCCACTCGTACGTTCGCAGCACTCGTCGGCGTCGCGTCGCTCGCCGTGCTGCTGCAGGGCCTGTGGGCCGGATTGTTCATGTCGACGCCCGACACCGACCCTGAGAAGACGCCCTGGCTCGAGGTCCATTCGTGGTGCGGGAAGGCCGCCATCGGGTTCGCGCTCCTCGCCACGGTGTGGGCGTTCCTGAAGCTGCGTGAACGCACCGACCTGACCTTCGGCGCGCTGGCGTTGACGGTGCTGTTGATCCTCGAGGCCTATCTCGGGGGGGCTCATCGTGGACGAGGGCAAGGACGTCATGGCCGCCGTCCACGTCCCGCTGGCGATGGCGCTCATGGGCCTGGCGGTGTGGCTCCCGCTGCGGGCCCGAAAGCGCTGACTCCACCGTGAGGACGAGCCTCGGATGCGACACGCGTCCGGGGCTCGTCGTTTGGAACAATGGGTGCATGCACAGCCTCGCCGACACCCAGCCCGCCATCGCCCTCGGAGCCCTCGACGGCCGCTACCGCGGCGCCGTCGCCCCGCTCGTCGACCACCTGTCGGAGGCCGCGCTCAACCGGATGCGCGTCCACGTCGAGGTCGAGTGGCTCATCCACCTCACCGACGCCGGCATTCTCGACGGCGTGCGCGCGCTGGACGACCGCGAGAAGGAGGCGCTGCGCGACGTCGTCGAGGAGTTCGACGGTGACGACATCGCCGAACT
>NZ_DCNR01000115.1:19213-25249 GCF_002322065.1 Dermacoccus sp. UBA1591
CAGCTCTCGGAACTCATCCACTTCTGCTGCACGAGCGAGGACATCAACAACCTCAGCTACGCCCTCATGGTGCAGCGTGCGACGCAGCAGGTGTGGCTGCCGAAGGCGACGACGCTCGTCGAGCAGGTCGCGACGATGGCCCGCGACATGCGGGACGTGCCGCTGCTCGCGCACACGCACGGCCAGCCGGCGACGCCGACGACCATGGGCAAGGAATTCGCCGTGCTCGCGCACCGCCTCGGCCGACAGCTGCGCCGCATCGAGGCCCAGGAGTTCCTCGGCAAGCTCAACGGCGCCACCGGCACGTTCGGCGCGCACACCGCCGCCGTGCCGAGCGCCGACTGGCCGGCGCTGAGCCAGAGCTTCGTCGAGGGCCTGGGCCTCACGTGGAACCCGCTCACGACGCAGATCGAGAGCCACGACTGGCAGGCCGAGCTGTACGCCGACATGGCGCGCTTCAACCGCATCCTGCACAACCTGTGCACCGACGTGTGGACCTACATCTCGATGGGCTACTTCGCGCAGGTGCGCGGCCAGGGCACCGTCGGATCGTCGACGATGCCGCACAAGGTGAACCCGATCCGCTTCGAGAACGCGGAGGCGAACCTCGAGGTCAGCTCGGCGCTGCTCGACGTCCTCGGCTCGACCCTCGTCACGTCGCGCCTGCAGCGCGACCTCACGGATTCCTCGATGCAGCGCAACATCGGCACCGCATTCGGGCACTCGGTGCTGGCCATGGACAACGTCGCGCGGGGCCTCGGCGGTCTCGACCCCGTGCCGGCCGCCATGGCCAAGGACCTCGAAGCCAACTGGGAGGTGCTCGGCGAGCCGATCCAGACGGCGATGCGCGCGCTCGGCGCCCAGGGCGTGCCGGGGATGGAGCAGCCCTACGAGCGCCTCAAGGAACTGACGCGCGGACGCCGCATCACCGGCGACGACCTGCGCGAGTTCGTGCGCGGCCTCGGCCTGCCCGCCGACGTCGAAGCACGCTTCGTCGAGATGACGCCCGCGACGTACGTCGGCATCGCTCCGCAGCTGGTCGACTTCCTCGAGGTCTGACACCCAGCGGATCATTTCGACGCCTGACGTGCACTGGCCTGCGACGGACGCTCGTGCGCCCCTTGGCGATCTGCTGAAGCCCGCGGCTGCCTCGCTGAGAGCTGAGATCCTGCATGGTGGGGCCTCAAGCTCTCAACGCGGCTGTTGGGGGCTGAAATCCCGCAATGCGGAGTTTCAGACCTCACCAGATGCGTTGAGGGCCGAAACTCTGGACTGCAGAGTTTCGGCCCTCGACGTCAGGACGGAACGCCGCCCCTCAAATCATCAGATCGTGACGTCGCCCTTGGCGGTCGCGAACGTCACCGACAGCACCGACGGGGTGCCGTGCGGCGCGACGAACTGGAAGTCGATGTCGGGCTCCCAGTCCTCGCGGTCGACGCCGGGTTCGCCCGTCAGGCCGAGCCATTCGCGCACGCGCTCGGGCGCGCCGGCAAGCATGATGCCCTTGAGCGCGACGTCCGTGGCGCCGTCCTTCGACGGGTGCTGCGCGGGATCGTCCCAGTGGATGAAGTACGGCAGCTGCGGGTCGACGACGAGGTCGCTGACGCCGATCTGCTGCCACGTGATCTCCGCGCCGTCGGGGCGGTGACGGCGACCTTCCGTGGTGGGGCGGCCGAGCTTGGCGACGGGGCCGCTCATGTCGTCGAGTTCGACGACCCAGCCGACCCAACCGCCGCCGTTGGCGGAGCGAGCCTTGACGGCCTGACCGAACGGCATCTTGTCGACGCTCGGGTGCTCCAGCGCTTCGACGACCTCGACGAAACGCCCCTGCCTCAGCGGCAGGATCATGTTGCGCGTCCCGAAGCGCGGGTGCACGCCGCCGTCACGCACTTCGATGCCGAGCTGCTGCGAGAGGCGCTCGGCTGTGGCCTGCAGGCCGTCATTCTCGGCCGCATACATCACGTGGTCAATCCGCATGGAGACACTGTGCCACGTCACCCAACACAGCTTGTAATCAGGGTCACGTCTCGGCGACGCGGGGCCGCGTCACCGGCTGGCGCCCCGGTGCGGACGGGTGGCGGGGGGCACCTCGCTCGCGGCGCCGGGTCACCTGAGTGCGTCGGGTGGCCGCTCGTCAGCCCCGCACGCCGCGCTGTCGCATGGCTTCGTAGAGCACGATGGCGGCGCTCGTCGCGACGTTGAGCGAGTTGACCTGCCCGACCATCGGGATGCGGACGCGGGACGTCGCGGCGCCCAGCATCTCGTCGGTGAGGCCGTACTTCTCGGTGCCGACGGCGACGGCGACGGGCCCGGACAGGTCGATGTCGGTGTGCATGACGTCGGTGTCCGGTGTCGTCGCGATGAGGGGAATGTCGTTGTCGCGCAACCATTCCAGCGTCTCTGACGTGGGTGCCGCCGCGACCGGCACGCTGAAGACGGTGCCCTTCGAGGCGCGGACGACGTTGGGGTTGCCCCAGTCGGTGACAGGGTCGGCCGCGATGACACCGTCGGCGCCCACGGCGTCAGCCGTGCGCAGCATCGCGCCCAGGTTTCCGGGCTTCTCGACGCCCTCGGCGACGAGCAGCAGCGGGTTGGCGGGCAGGTCGAGCATGCGCGGATGGGCGTTGACGCTCGGCACGACGGCGAGGAAGCCGTCCGGCCCCTCGCGATACGCGACGCGCTCGAACGCCTGACGCGCGACGGTGACGATCTCCGCGCCCGCCGCGCGCGCCGCGTCAATGACGACGTGCTGTCGCGCCGCGTCGAGCATCAACTCGTCACACACATAGAGCGTCTGCGGGCGGACGCCGGCGTCGAGCGCCAGACCCAGTTCGTCGTACCCCTCGACGAGCGTCAAGCCCTCGGTCTCGCGCGTACGGCGCTTGCGCAGACCGATGAGGCCCTTGAGGCGCGGGTTCGTCGCGGACGTCAGGTGAAGATCAGGCACGCCCCATCATCCCAAATCGACGCGCCTCACGCGAAGGTGGACGTAGTTCGACGATGTGGACGTAGTTCGCCGATGTGGACAGGAATCGCCGATGTGGACGCCGTTCGCCGATGGGGACGGGAATCGCGAATGTGGACGTAAATCGCAGAAGGGGTCAGAGGAGCGAGCGCAGGACGAGGGCGGCGCCGTCGTCGTCGATGGGGGCGGTGACCTCGTCGGCGGCGGCCTTCACCTCGTCGGGCGCCTGGCCCATCGCGACGCCGCGCGCGGCCCATTCGAGCATCTCGACGTCGTTGCGCTGGTCGCCGACGGCCACCGTGTTGGCGGGTTCGACGCCGAGCTTGCGCCGCACCTGCTCGAGCGCGGACGCCTTCGTCACGCCCTCGGGGTTGATGTCCATCCACGCGGTGAATCCGACGGCGTAGTTGACCTGGTGCAGGCCGACGCGTTCGGCGAGGTCGAGGAAGTCCTCGCTCGTACCGGTCGGCGAGCGGAACGTCACGCGCGTGACGGGCTCCGTCATCAGCTCCTCCCACGGCACGACGACCTGTTCGCCGTCGAGCTCACCGTCGGGGAACGGCGCCGTCACCTTGAACACGTCACCCGATTCGACGGCGATGACGGCGTCCTCCCACTGTCCGCGCAGCATCTGCAACGCCGGCGTCGGGTCGAACGTGACGCGCTCGATCGTCTCGAACCCGTCGGGCAACGAGCTGTCGAGACGCAGCGTGATGGCGCCGTTCGAGCACACCGCGTACCCCGACGACAGGCCCAGCATGTCGATGATCGGCTTCGTCGCGATGACCGCACGCCCTGTCGACAGCACGACCTGATGCCCCGCCTCGACGCAGGCGCGCACGGCGTCGCGCGTGACGTCGTGCATCGTGCCGTCGTACTGCAGCAGGGTGCCATCGATGTCGAGGCACACCATGAGCGGCGGCCACTCCTTGCCATCCGGCTGCGACGAGATCGCCGAACCGGTCGACGGGGGCGTCGCGGAGATGTCAGAGGCAGTCACGTGCCCACCCTAGGCGCAACGGCCCTCCTGACGGCGGCCATCCGTCGCGCGCCGTACACGCCCGGGGTCCAGCCGCGTCCGACAGGGGAGTCGACGCAGCGTCACCACCGCGTCGACGAGGCCGGCCCACCCCGTCTGGGGCGAGCCGGCCTCGTCAGGTGCGTGCCGTTGAGCGTGTCAGTGGGTCTGCTGACCCCACGGCTGCTGCGGGCCCTGCCCGCTGTTCGGCACGTTCGACGTGTTCTGCGCCGGCGAGGCCGTCGACTCCGTCTTGCGCGACTGCAGGAACGCGACGACGCCGACGGCGATCGCGATGAGGCCGGAGAGCAACGTCAGCCACACACCGGCACCGATCGTCGCGGAGTAGCCCGACGCGGGCCCGTCGGAGCTGACGGCGCTCGACGCGGACGGGAACTGGACGATGCCGATGATGAGGATGACGAGGCCGATCGCCGCGGTCACGAGGCCCGCGATCTTTGCGTTGAGCTTGCCCAGCAACGCGAGCACGCCGGCGGCGACGAGGCCGAGGGCGAGGATCGCGACGAAGATTCCCGCCGTGTTCTTCGACCCACCGAGCGCGGAGTTCGCGCTGTTGTTGTTGCCGCCGATGCCGTTGAGCGCCACCGACTCACTGCCGGCCTTGAACGTCACCCACGCCACGAACGGCGCGATCAGCCCGAGCAGCGCGGGAACGAACGGCCCGAACTTCGCGACGGGCGAGACGGTCGACGTCGTGTGCGACGCACCGGAATCCGTCGCCGCCGCACCCGTCTGCCCGACGCCCGGTGCGGACGACTGGCCGTACGGCGCCGACGTGTAGTGCTGCTGGTTCGACACCGCCGCACCCTGCGAGGACGGGTAGCCGCCCTGCGGGCTGTTGGACGGGTAGCCACCCTGCGGGCTGTTCGAGGGGTAACCGCCCTGTGGGCTGTGGGACGGGTAACCGCCCTGCGGTGACGACGCGTACCCGTTCTGAGGCGACGAGGGGTAACCGCCCTGCGGGTTGTTCGATGGGTAGCCACCCTGCGGCGCGGAGCCGTAGCCACCCTGCGGGTTGTTCGACGGGTAGCCGTTCTGCGGCGAGGAGCCGTAACCACCCTGTGGGCTGTTCGAGGGGACACCACCCTGCGGCGCCGAACCGTACCCGCCCTGCGGGTTGTTCGACGGGTAACCACCCTGCGGCACCGAGCCGTACCCGCCCTGCGGGTTGTTCGACGGGTAACCGCCCTGCGGGCTGTTCGACGGGTGGCCGCCTTGGGGGTTGTTGGACGGGTAACCACCCTGCCCGTAGGGCTGACCTGCCGCGTTCTGACCCCCGGGGTACTGGCCGTACCCGCTCTGGCCGTAGCTTGGCTGGCCCCCGCCCTGCGGCCCGGCGTAGCCGACTCCCGGTGCGCTCGGGTAGGCCTGCGACGACGCGGCGCCCTGCTGCCCACCCTGACTCGACGGGCCCCATGCGGGCTGAGCCGGCGCATCCGAGCGTGGCGCGACGCGCGTCGCGTCACTGCCGATCGCCTGCGTGTGGTCGTCGGAGGCGGGCGCGTCCTTCGTCATCGAGACTCCCGCGTCAGACGTCTCCCCGGCCGGCGTGGCGCCCGCGGGCGTCGCGCCGGCAGCTGCGCCACCCGCGACGTGGGTGGCCTGCTCGTTGTTGTCTGCGCTCCAGGTCGAGCCCTGGCCGGACTCGTCGTTGGTCGACATGCCCCTCTCCTTCACGATTCGAGGTACGGAAAACTTGCTCCCAATGTACGTGCCGCGGCGCCGCGCCACACCCGTCATCCGAGCAGTGTGACGACACAGCGCCCCGGCCTCTCCGTCACGAGGACGGCCGTGGCGTGACGCGCGGGTTCGGCACGACTCGCATCGCGACCGTCGTCGACCCGGCGGCGACACCGCCACCGACGGCCCGCCTCCCCCGCGCGACGGAGCGTCAGTTCGACGCGAGCGACACGACGAGGTTGATGGCCGTCGCGACGACGCCGACACCGAGCGCGTAGCTGAGCAGCGTGTGCTGCAGCACGAGCCGTCGCACCCACCGGTTCTTCAAGTTCGTGTCGCTGATCTGGTACGT
>NZ_DCNR01000115.1:25349-28978 GCF_002322065.1 Dermacoccus sp. UBA1591
GACGCGACGACGCTCGCCGTCCCGAGCACGGCCTCGGCGGTACCTGCCTTGTGCTTGCCCGCGACGAGGAGCAGTCCGACCCCTGCGAGGCTCGCCATCGTCGCGATGATGACGGTGGCGTCCGCTCCGGCGACGCTCGGGTCCTCCTCGCGGGCGTGCTCGGCGGCCTGCGTCGGGTTCATGCCGCGCACGATCAGCCACGTCCACGCACCGAAGACGATCGCGCCGACCGTCCACCCCGTCATGACGTCGAACGCGATCGTCCGATCAGCAACGGCGATCGTGACGAACGCCGCGAGCACACCGACGATCACGCTGATCGCCAGCCGAAACCCGGTGCGGCGCGTGAGAGCTCGGCGGTGGGCGGTGGCGCTCGGATGATTCATGCCGTCATTATCCCGCGGCCGCCTCATCCCGCACCCGCGTCAGCGTGGCGCGGACGTCCGGGCGCGGCGACACGCCCACAGCATCGTCAGGACGCGGCGTCAGAATGTGGCGACGGCAGCGCGCCGCCGGGGCGTGCCGTCAGGGGGTGCGCCGACGCAACGTCAGCGCACCGCAGCCGAGCAACGCGAGGGCGAAGAGCGTGACGATGCCGAGGTCTCCCATCATGGAGGCGCTCGAGTCGCCGCGCGCCACCTCCGTCATCGCGTCGACGGCGTAGGACAGCGGCAGCACGTCGGAGACGAGTTCGAGCGCACGCGGCAGGTGATCGCGGGGGATGAACAGCCCACAGACGAGCACCTGCGGGATGACGAGCGCCGGCATGAACTGCACGGCCTGGAACTCGGTCCGTGCGAACGCGCTGACGAACAGCCCCAGGGCCGTGCCGAGGACGGCGTCGACGACCGCGATGAGTCCGAGCATCCACAGGCTCCCCCCGATGTCGAGGCCCAACCCGAAGACGCTGAGCAGCACAGCGAGCCCCGCCTGCACGCAGGCGACGAGACCAAAGGCGAGGGCATAGCCGAGCAGGAGGTCGACGCGCCCCATCGGCATGGCGAGCAGTCGTTCGAGTGTGCCTGACGTGCGTTCGCGCAGGGTGGTCACCGACGTCACGAGGAACATGACGGTGAAGGGGAACAGCGCGAGCAGCTGCGGCGCGATGTGATCGAAGGTGTGGCCGGGCGCGTCGTCGAACACCCACGCGAGCAGCGCCATCAGCGCGCACGGCATGACGAGCAGCAGCGCGAGGGTCCGGCGGTCGCGACGCAGCTGCGTCAGCACGCGACGAGCGACGGCGAGGGTGATGCGCGGGGTCATCGGACGATCTCCAAGAAGGCGGATTCGATGCTCTCGCAACCGGTTTCGGCTTTGAGGCGCGACGGCGTCGAGTCGGCGAGCAACTCGCCGTCCCGCATGAGGAGCAGACGGTCGCAGTGATCCGCCTCGTCCATGACGTGGCTCGAGACGAGCAGTGTCGCTCCGTCGGCGGCAAGGTCGGCGAAGAGGTGCCACAGGTCTCGACGCAGCACCGGGTCGAGGCCGACGGTCGGTTCGTCGAGCACGAGCAGGTCGGGGGTCCGCAGCAGCGCCACGGCGAGGCTGACGCGGGAGCGCTGCCCGCCGCTGAGGTCGCGAACGAGCTGATCCCCTCGTTCGTGCAGGTCGACGGCGTGCAGCGCGCTGTCGATGTCGGCCTCCCGGGCGTCGAGCACGGAGGCGAAGAAGTGCAGGTTCTCGCGGATCGTCAGGTCGTCGTAGACGCTGGCTGCCTGGGTCACGTACCCGATGCGGGCACGGTTGCGTGCGTGCCCGGCGGGGTTGCCCAGCACGTCCAGAGTGCCGCTCACTTCATCCTGGACGCCGACGATCGCCCGCATGAGCGTCGACTTGCCGCACCCTGACGGCCCGAGCAGACCGGTGATCCGACCGGCCGGCACGGCGAAACTCAAGCCTTGGAGGACGGCTCGCTTGTTGCGTACGACGCGCAGGTCGGCCGCGTGGACGGCGGGCGGTCGCTCGAGCGGCGGTGTCTGTGACATGCCTCCAGCGTGCCGTCGAGATGGGGCAGAATGCGAACGTGGTCAATTCTTCGCGCGGCCGTCCCGCGGGCGGCGGTGACGCCCGGGAACGCCTCCTCGAGGCTGCAACAGAGCTGTTCGTGGCCCAGGGCTACACTCGCACGTCCTCCCGCAGCATCGCGGCCAAGGCCGGCGTCTCGCACACACTGGTCAATTACTACTTCGGCTCCAAGGAGGGGCTGTTCGCCGAGGTGATGGCGATCAACCTGCGCCCGTCGCTCGTCATCGCCTCGGCCTTCGGTGGCCCGGCGCGTCGCCCGCTCGAGCGGGCCCAGCACATCCTCGCGACGGCGATGGCGGTGTGGGATCAACCGCAGGTTCGCGACTCGATCAGCGCGCTCATCGGCGACTCAATCGCCGATGAAGCCGTCCGAGCGTCCGTGGCCGATTTCTTCGCCGGCGAGATCCTCGGGCACCTGCGCGAGCAGGTCGACGGGCCGGATGCCTCACGTCGCGCTCTCGGGCTGGCCGGCACGATGGCCGGCATCATCTTCACCCGATACGTCATGCGCATCGAACCCTTCGCCTCGATGGCGCAGCACGAGGTCGTCCGCACCTTCGCGCCGTCGCTCGCGGTTCATCTGCGCTGAGCCGGCCCGTCCGTGACGGCGCAGCCCGGCGCTCAGCTCACCGCCGCCAACGGTGCCCGCAACGGGGCGCCGTTCGAGTTGAACTGAACGCGCGCCGGCGTCGACCGTGGGACCGTGGGCTGCCGGCCGGCGACCGCGCGGCCACATCCACCCCGGTGCGCCGTCGATGGACGTACCGTGGCAGACCAGGACGAGCAAGCCCTGTTCACCATGCGCCGTCGGGCGCCCGACGAGCACCCCAGGAGATGACGATGACAGGACCGCAGCCCACGGCCCCGGGGGGCGTTTCTCAGAGTGACGTGCGCAAGGCCATCGCGATCGCGCGCATGGTGCTGCTCCTGTGCGCGCTCGGCGCCGCCGGCGTCCTGCCCACGGGTGCCGCTGCGCTGGCGTGGCGCAAAGGCCAGGACACCGTCTCCGTCCCATTCACGGCGGCACTCGCCTTCGTCGTCGTCCTGGCCGCCGTGTACCTCTTCGTGGAATCGCTCCGCTTCCTCCCGCCGATGGTCGCCACCCTCGGCGGGGTCGTGCTGATGACGGCCGCGCTCATCGGCGGCATCGTGCTCGCCATGCGACCCGGCAGCCCCGGCATCGTGGTGACGCCGGCCGCGATGGTCGGGGTCGCCGTGGTCATGTTCGCCCTCATGCAACTGACCGCGCTCGTGATCGCGAGGTGGCTGCGCCGCCACAACCGCGGCCAGGGCGCGAAGGCCGTGACGGGGGTCGTCGGCACCATGCTCCTGATCGCTGTCGGACTGGCCGTCGCCTTGGTGCTCGATCCCGACGGGAAGTACCTGCAGCGCTACTGACCGAGCCTGCCCGCCGGCAGCTGACCGGCCCTGTCACTCAACCGCCGGCTCGCTCCTGCGGCCCGCCATCCCCGCACCGAAATCCCACACGCCGTGCACGAGCGCCGGGACGGCGAGATGCCCGCTCTGCCGGAACAGCGAATGTTCGCCGAGCCCGATGACGGCCGTCACGCCCGTCTGCCGGATCGCCCCCCGCAGCGGCTCCC
>NZ_DCNR01000115.1:29115-29463 GCF_002322065.1 Dermacoccus sp. UBA1591
CGCCCCCCGCAGCGGCTCCCCGAGCAAGGCGTTGGGAAGGTGCAGCAACCCGAACGCCACGGCTGACAACACACCGACGGCGGTCTCGTCGAACCCTTCATCGAGAGCCGCGCGCTGGATGACGCCGCGGTACATCGTCTCCTCGCAGACGCCGATCACGAGCGTGGTGGCGAGCAGAGCTGCCTGATCGCCCACGGGCGGGAGCGGGGGACGACGCTGCTCACCCGACGACGTCGCCCCATCAGCGCCGGTTCTCTCCGTCCGATACCCCTCCGCGACGAGCGCGAACGCCACCGCGCAGGTGAGCCCGGCCGGCGCCCAGAGCCAGCCGCGCCGGCGCCCGGGCTG
>NZ_DCNR01000035.1:0-138 GCF_002322065.1 Dermacoccus sp. UBA1591
GCGTTGTCGGTGGCGAGTGAGAGGGTGACGGCATGAGCGACGTCCCGCAGATCATCCTCGTCACCGGGCCTGAGCGCATCCTCGCCCAGCGCGCCGTCGAGGAGAGCCTCGAGGCCATCACGGCCGCGCACCCGGAGG
>NZ_DCNR01000035.1:349-517 GCF_002322065.1 Dermacoccus sp. UBA1591
CACGGCCGCGCACCCGGAGGCCGAGATCGTGCGCATCGACGTCGCCGAGTACCAGCCCGGGCGTCTCACGACGGAGTTGTCGCCGAGCCTGTTCGGTGGGCGCCGCGTCATCGTCGTGCGTGACTTCGACGAGGCGCCGGACGCCCTTGTCGACGAGCTCGAGGACGC
>NZ_DCNR01000035.1:712-6383 GCF_002322065.1 Dermacoccus sp. UBA1591
GTCGACGAGCTCGAGGACGCGCTGAAGGTCGGTCTCGACGACGCCAACCTCATCGTGCTGCACAAGGGCGGCAACCGCGCCAAGCGCGTGCTGGATGCACTCAAGAGGGCGAAGGCGCGCGTCATCGAGGCGCCGGCGATCAAGTCGGATCGCGACAAGTCGGCGTTCGTCATGAACGAGTTTCGTCGCGCACGCCGCCGCATCACACCCGAGGGCGTGCGGGCGCTGCTCGAGGCGGCCGGCAAGGACACCTCAGAGCTCGCCGCGGCGTGCCGTCAGCTCGTCGACGACACGAGCGGCGTCGTCGACGAGAACACCGTCGGCACCTACCACGGCGGCAAGGTGGAGGCGACGGGCTTCCGCGTGGCCGACGCGACCGTCGCCGGCAACGCGCCCGAGGCCCTGCGGCTGCTGCGCCACGCGTTCGCCTCCGGGGTCGATCCCGTGCCGATCGTCGCCGTCCTCGCCTCGCAGCTGCGCCAGGTCGCCAAGGTCGCCTCGGCCGGCAGTGGACGCAGTGCGGATCTCGCGAAGCAGCTGGGGATGCCACCCTGGCAGGTCGACAAGGCGCGGACGGCGTCGCGCGGATGGGACGGCGTCCGTCTCGGACGCGCGATCCAGGCCGTCGCCGCGGCCGACTTCGCCGTCAAGGGTGGTGGACGCGATCCGCAGTACGCCGTCGAGCACGTGGTCCTCGAGATCTGTCGTCAGCGCCACGCGCCGAGCGAGCGTCACTGACGGCCTCGGGCCCGCCGCCCCGATTGCGCCGCGCGGTGGCTCGGCTGGTACGTTTGAGCGAGTGCGTGTGGGCTCAGGTCGTGCGCACACGCAACAGCAGTAACCAGCGGTCTCTCATCGCCAGGTGTCCCCACGCCATATCCGAGAGGCCGTCTGTCGCCCTCACGACAGAACACATTCGACCGAAGAAGTGAGATTTTCGTGGCAAACATCAAGTCGCAGATGAAGCGGATCAAGACGAACGAGATTCGTACCGAGCGCAACAAGGCCTACAAGTCCGAACTGCGCACGTGGATCCGCAAGTTCCGCGCCGAGGTCGAGGCCGGCAACAAGGACGCCGCGTCGACGGCCCTCGCTGCTGCCTCGCGCAAGCTGGACAAGGCTGTCTCCAAGGGAGTCATCCACAAGAACCAGGCCGCCAACAAGAAGTCGGCCATGGCGAAGCAGCTCAACCAGATCTGATCGCCGTGGTGCTTCGCGAGAAGCGCTTCGCATGACGTGGGCCGTCACCTCCCGAGGTGGCGGCCTTCGTCATGCCAGGGCCCGGGCGGGCCGAGGGGGAGGCGACGCGCTGCCCGAACCGGCCAGCGCGGGAAAACGCCGACGACGTGCCCCCGGCCGCCCTGACATAATGAGCCGGAACTTTCGCGGGGCCTGCCCGCACCGACGCGATGTGAGGACGATCCCTTGAGCGAGACCGAACACAGCCAGCGCTACACCGCGGAACTGGCGGGGCAGATCGAGCGCCGCTGGCAGGACGCGTGGGAGGAGGCAGGCACCTTCGAGGCCCCCAACCCAAGCGGACCGTGGGCGGACGAGCAGGGCGTCGCCGGGCGTGAGAAGGTCATGATCCAGGACATGTTCCCCTACCCCTCGGGTGCGGGGCTGCACGTCGGTCACCCGCTCGGCTACATCGCGACGGACGTCTACGCGCGCTATCAGCGCACCCAGGGCAAGAACGTCCTCTACACCCTCGGCTACGACGCGTTCGGGCTGCCGGCCGAGCAGTACGCCGTTCAGACGGGCCAGCACCCGCGCAAGACGACCGAGGACAACATGGTCAACATGCGTCGTCAGCTGCGCCAGCTCGGGCTGTCGCACGACGCGCGCCGCACGTTCGCGACGATCGACCCGTCGTACTACAAGTGGACGCAGTGGATCTTCCTGCAGATCTTCGACGCCTGGTACGACCCGGACGCGAGCAAGGCCCGCCCGGTCGACACCCTCGTCGAGGCGTACGAGAGCGGCCGCGTCGCGACGCCGTCGGGCGAGGCGTGGGGCGACCTCGACGCCGCCGGGCGCGCTGAGGCGATCAACGCGCGCCGCCTGGCGTACAAGTCGGACGCCCCCGTCAACTGGTCGCCGGGCCTCGGCACCGTCGTCGCGAACGAGGAGGTGACGGCGGACGGCCGCACCGAGCGCGGCAACTTCCCGGTGTTCAAGCGCAACCTGCCGCAGTGGATGATGCGCATCACCGACTACGCCGACCGTCTCGTCGACGATCTCGAGCGCCTCGACTGGCCCGAGTCGATCAAGCTGCAGCAGCGCAACTGGATCGGGCGCAGCAACGGCGCGTCGGTGCGTTTCGACGTCGCGACCCAGGCCGGTTCGGGCGAACAGATCGAGGTCTTCACGACGCGTCCCGACACGATCTTCGGCGCGACGTTCATGGTGCTCGCGCCGGAGCACCCGCTGCTCGAGACGATCGTCCCGGAAGCCTGGCCAGCCGGGACGAATGAGTCGTGGACGGCGGGTGCCGGGACGCCGCGCGACGCCGTCGCCGCCTACCGCCGTGAGGCCTCGCGCAAGAGCGACGTCGAGCGTCAGGCGGGGGAGAAGGGCAAGTCGGGTGTGTTCACCGGTGCCTTCGCGACGAATCCCGTGACGGGTCGGGCGGTGCCCGTGTTCGTCGCCGACTACGTCCTCATGGGCTACGGCACGGGCGCGATCATGGCCGTGCCCGCGCAGGACGAGCGTGACTGGGAGTTCGCGCAGGCCTACGGCCTCGACATCGTGCGCACCGTCCAGCCGAGCGAGGGCCACCCGGAGGATCAGCCGTACACGGGCCAGGGCGCCGCGATCAACTCGTCGACGGCCGGGCTGTCGCTCGACGGGCTCGACATCGAGACGGCGAAGAGGAAGGTCATCGAGTGGCTCGAGGCCAACGAGCGTGGCACGGGCACGACCACGTACCGCCTGCGCGACTGGCTGTTCTCGCGTCAGCGCTACTGGGGTGAGCCGTTCCCGATCGTCTACGACGAGGACGGGACGGCCCACGCGCTGCCGGAGTCGATGCTGCCCGTCGAACTGCCGGAGGTAGCCGACTACTCGCCGAAGACGTACGACCCGGAGGACGCCGAGTCGATGCCCGAGTCGCCGCTGTCGCGCGCCGACGAGTGGGTCAGCGTCGAACTCGACCTCGGCGACGGTGTCAAGAGGTACACGCGTGAGACGAACACGATGCCCAACTGGGCCGGTTCGTGTTGGTACGAGCTGCGCTATGCCGACCCCGCGAACACCGAGCGCTTCGTCGACGCGGGGTGCGAGGAGTACTGGCTCGGCAAGGGCCGCGGCTTCGGCAAGGGTGTCGCGAACGACCCGGGCGGCGTCGACCTGTACGTCGGTGGCGCGGAGCACGCCGTCCTGCACCTGCTGTACGCGCGCTTCTGGCACAAGGTGCTGTTCGACCTCGGCCTCATCTCGAGTGAGGAGCCGTTCCGCAAGCTGTTCAACCAGGGCATGGTCCAGGCGTACGCCTTCCGCGACGGGCGCGGCCAACCCGTGCCGGCCGCGGAGGTGCGCGAGCGCGTCGAGGGCGACGAGACGATCTACGAGTGGCAGGGCCAGCGAGTCACCCGCGAGTACGGGAAGATGGGCAAGTCGCTCAAGAACGTCGTGACGCCCGATGAGATGTGCGACACCTACGGTGCCGACACGTTCCGCGTCTACGAGATGTCGATGGGTCCGCTCGACGCCTCGCGACCGTGGGAGACGCGCGCCGTCGTCGGATCACAGCGCTTCCTGCAGCGCCTGTGGCGCAACGTCGTCGACGAGAACACCGGTGAGCTGCGGGTCGCCGAGGAGGGGATGGACGAGGCCACGACACGCCTCGTGCACCGCACGATCGACGGCGTCACCGGCGACTACGAGAACCTGCGCTTCAACACGGCCGTCGCGAAGCTGATCGAACTCAACAACGCGCTGACGAAGCTCGACGCCGTGCCGCGCGAGGCCGCGGAGGCCATCGTCCTCATGACGGCGCCGCTCGCCCCGCACCTCGGCGAGGAGCTGTGGCGCCGCCTCGGACACGAGCAGAGCCTCGCGTTCGAGCCGTTCCCGACAGCCGACCCGGCGCACCTCGTGCAGGGCACCGTCGTCGCCGTCGTCCAGGTCGCGGGCAAGGTGCGTGACCGTCTCGACGTCGCCGCCGACATCAGCGAGGCCGACCTCGAGGCCGCGGCGCTCGCCAGCGAGAAGGTGCAGAACTTCCTCGAGGGCAAGCAGGTGCGCAAGGTCATCGTGCGCGCGCCGAAGCTCGTCAACATCGTCGCGGGCTGATGGCTCGAGCCGGTGGCAGGGCCGGTCGGGTCGGTGTCGTCACCGACTCGACCGCCTGCCTCCCCGCCGAGTTGGTCGCAGCCTGCGCGCCTGACGCGGCGAGCCTGCTGAGGGTCGCGCCGCTCAACGTCACGATCGGCGACGTCACGCGCCCCGAGGACGAGTTGGGGGCTGACGCGGTCGCCTCCGCACAGGCCGAGGGGATAGCGGTGACGACGTCGCGCCCGTCACCGGCGGCGTTCGTCGAGGCCTACCGGGCGCTCGCGGACGCCGGATGCACGAGCATCGTGTCGCTGCACGCGTCGCAGGCGTTGTCGTCGACGGTGAGCTCGGCGAGGCTGGCGTCGCTCGAGGCGGGGTTGGACGTCGAGGTCGTCGACTCGCGCACGCTGGGCATGGCGCTCGGTTTCGGCGTGCTCGCGGCGCTGCGCTGGTCGCAGGCCGGGTATGACGTCGACGCCGTGGCCGAGGCGGCGCGCGCCACGTGCGCGTCGTCGCGCACGGCGTTCTACGTCGACTCGTTGGAACCGCTGCGCCGCGGCGGGCGGATCGGGCGAGCCGGGGCTCTGTTCGGCTCGGCGTTGTCGATCAAACCGCTGCTGCAGGTCGACGACGGCGTCATCGCGCCGCTCGCGCGCGTGCGATCGCGGGGCAAGGCCGTCGAGCGGCTCGGGACGTGGGCTCTGGCTCAGGCCGAGAACCTCGGCGAGGGCGAACGCGTCTGCGCCGTGCACTCGCTGCAGCACTCCGAGTTGGCGCAGGTGCTCGTCGACCGGTTGGGCGGTGGCGCGTCCCCTGGGGCGGGGCGGGACGGTGAAGCGCGTTCCGCTGAAGCGAGCTCGACCGGTTCGTCTGGGGGTTCCGGTGACGATGCGACGGGGCCGGCCGGGCCGGGCAGCCGGGCTGCGGGTCCGCGAGCGGACGGTGCCCCAGGCGCGGCGGGCCCCGATGCGGCCGACCAGGTTGGCGACGTGGCTGCGCTCGGAGCGTCCTCGCCGGACGGAACACGGGGCGACGGTGCCGGCGCTGCAGCGGAGGCCGACGGCGCGTCGTCGTCAGCCGTGCCGTGGGCGATGGCGCCGGTGCAGGCGCGCCTGGGAGCCGTCGTCACCGCGCACGTGGGCGCCGGAGCACTCGGCGCCGTCGTCGCGGTGATGCCGGAACCGCCGGGCTGACGACGGCTGCTGCGAGCCGCATCGGGCGCGCCTCTTCCACAGCTGTGACGGCCACGGGCCCATCCGGCACGCGCCTGCACGCGTTTCCACACCTTCGGCTCGCGTCAGCGAGCGTGGAGGGATGGGGCTTCTTACCGTCGAGGCATGACCCGCAGAACGCTGCCCGAGACCGACGACCGGCTCGACGAGGTGCTCGCCGA
>NZ_DCNR01000035.1:6601-7117 GCF_002322065.1 Dermacoccus sp. UBA1591
CGGACGGCCTCGAGGACGCCCGATGGCGTCCCTCGCGTCCGGCTGCCCTGCTCATCGGCGTGTGCGCGGTGCTCGCCGTCGCCGTGCTGGGGCTGCGTCTGCTGCTCAGTTCCGGAGATGACGGTGCGGCACCGAAGGCGCTCATCGCGTCGTCATCGCCGCGTATCGCCGGGAGCGCCAGCGTGGCGACGACGGGGAGTAGGGGTGCTGCGTCGACGCCGTCTCACAGCACTGCCATGGCTTCGGTCGCCGGCGCGACGAGCGGCGCGCCTCTCAGCATTCACGTCGTCGGGGCGGTGCGGCGCCCGGGCGTCGTCCAGGTGCCGGCCGGAAGCCGCGTCGCGGATGCCGTGACGGCGGCCGGCGGGATGTCGGGTGCCGACGCGACGGCGATCAACCTGGCTCGGCCGCTCGCCGATGGGGAGCAGGTCCACGTCCCCCGCCCGGGCGAGAGCGTCCCCCCGCCGGTGCCCGTGGCGCCGGCTGCAGGGGCCACCGCACCGGAGATCGGAAGAG
>NZ_DCNR01000063.1:0-10245 GCF_002322065.1 Dermacoccus sp. UBA1591
CGAACCGGGCCTTCGTCATGACCGGGCGACGATTGCCTCGCCCCGCGCGGCCACGCGAGAGCGTCAGCGCAGACGCGAGACGAACTTGTCCATCGTCGTCATCGGGCCGGTGAAGAACGGGATCTCGTGACGCACGTGACGGCGCGCCTCGGTGTAGCGCATCTCGCGCATGAGGTCGAGGATGCGGTGCAGGTCGTCGGCCTCGAACGCGAGGATCCACTCGTAGTCGCCGAGACCGAACGAGGCGATCGTGTTGGCGCGCACGTCGGGGTACTCGCGCGCGGCCATGCCGTGGTCGTGGAGCATCTTCTTGCGCTCCTCGTCGGGCAGCAGGTACCAGTCGTAGCTGCGCACGAACGGGTAGACGCAGATGTACTCGCGGGCACGCTCGTCGGCCATGAACGCGGGGATGTGGCCGCGGTTGAACTCGGCGACACGGTGCATCGCCATGTTCGACCAGAACGGCGTGAGGTGACGCCCGAGCTGCGTCGCGAGGAATCCGCGGTAGGCGCTCTGCAGTTCGTCGACGGATTCGCTGTGCATCCACAGCATGAGGTCGGCCTCGGCGCGCAGGCCGGCGAGGTCATAAGCGCCGCGGACGGTGACGCCCGTGTCGGCGAGCGAGTCCAGGAAAGCCTGCGCCTCGGTGGCGATGGCGTCGCGGTCGCCGTCGATCTCCTTGGAGACGGAGAAGACCGACCACATCGCGTACACCAGCGAACCGTTGATGCGATCGACCATGACGTGCTTCGGTTCGGCCTTGCTCGCGGTGTCTGCGGGGGTGTTCGTCTCGGACGTCATCGTCCGCCTCCTTGTCGTGGCACTTCTTCGGATTCTGGTGGAGAGTCTAGGCGCGGGGCGCGCTCGAGGTGACGGCGCGATCGGCGGCCGCGCGGGCCGTCGCGACGCACGCGGGGATGCCGACACCGTGCATCGCGGCCCCTGCGACAGCGAGTCCGGGCAGGTCGGCGAGCGCGTCCTCAGCCCGTTCGATGCGCGCCAGGTGGCCCAGGGCGTACTGGGGCAGCCCGTCCCGCCAGCGCTGCACGTGCTGATCGCGCGGCGTCGGCAGCGGGTGGCCGAGGGCGTGCTCGAGGTCGGCCAAGCCCGCTGCGGCGAGGGCGTCGTCGCCCTCGTCGAGGATCGCGTCGTCGCGGTGGCGTCCGAGCGAGACCCGCACGTACGTGACGCCGGGGGCAGCCTCGGCGAGCCACGGCCACTTGATCGACGAGAACGTCGACGCCTTGATCGTGCGGCCGTCGACGGGCGGGACGAGGAAGCCCGTACCCTGCGGAAGCTGCTGTGCGACAGCCGAATCGAACGCGTAGGTGACGATGGCCATCGAGGCGTACTCGATCTCGGCGAGCGCGTCGGCCGCCTCGGGCGCGAGGTCGGCGAGCAATCGGGCTGTGACGGGCGCCGGCGTCGCGAGGACGACGGCGTCGAACGTATGCGGCTCGGGCAGGCCCTCGACGTCGACCTCGACGTGCCAGCCGGCGCGGTGCGCGAGGGCGCGACGCAGGTCTGTGACGGTGGCCCCGGTGCGGATCGCCACTCCTCTGGCGTCGAGGGCTTCGCGAAGTTTCTCGGGCAACGACCCCATGCCCCCGGCGGGTGCGCCGAACACCTGGCGGGCGTCGTTCGACGAAACGGCCGACGACGCCGCCGCAGCAGCCTGCGTCAGCGGGGTGCCGGCGCGCAGCGCGGCGTAAAGGGCGGGGACGCAGGCGCGCGTCGACAGCTCGCGCGCGTGGCCGGCGTACACGCCACCGAGCAGCGGTTCGACCATGCGGTCGACGACGGCCGAGCCAAGTGCCTGCTCGACGGCGTCACCGACGCTGATGTCGGCGTCAGCATCGTCGAGGGTGAGGCTGACGGCCCGTTCGTCGGCGGCGCGCGCGACCTCGGCGTCGTCGAGGAGACCGGCGGCGGCGTGTGGGTCGGACGGGATGCCCATGAGCGTGCCCGCGGGCAGCGCCTCGAGCGAGCCTCGCGACCACAGCATCGCTGGAAAGCGTTGCGGGTGAACGGAATCGACGCCGAGATCGGCGAGCAGCGCGACGACTTCGGGCCGACGCCAGAGCGCCGACTCGGCGCCGACGTCGACGGCGTGCCCGGCGATCACCTCTTGGCGCAGCTTGCCCCCGACGCGTTCGTCCGCGTCGAACACCGTCACCTGCGCGTCCGGGTGCGTCGTGCTGACGTGCCACGCTGCGACGAGCCCCGAGATGCCACCACCGATGATGCCGACCTTCATGTGATCCAGCATTTCACCTCGCATCCCCAGCCACGTCGTCGGGGGGCGCCTGCGGCCCAGATGGTGACGAAGGTCCTACGTGCGTACCGGCCGTCATCATTGCGCCGCCTCTGCGCCCCTGGACACGACGCGCACGAGACTCGACTCGCCCCTAGGGTGACGCCATGCGCACGCCCCACCCGACCGCCGACGTTCCAGAGCAGGGCATGCCCACACCGCCACCTGCCGATGCGGCCTCCACCGGCGACGCTCGGCGCCGTCACCGAACCTTGTCGAACCTGACGCCCGCCGAGCAACTGCGCGCCGGGCGTCTCGGGCTGCGTCTGCCCCAGTTGTTCGTCGGCCTGACGCTGTACGGCGCCGCGATGGGTCTGTTCGTGCGCAGCCATGTCGGCCTCGACCCGTGGGACGTGTTCCACATGGGCGTCAGCGAACACACGGGGCTCGACATGGGCACCGTCACGATCATCACGTCGTTCGCCGTGCTGCTGTTGTGGGTGCCGCTGCGCCAATGGCCGGGGCTCGGGACGATCGCGAACTCCGTCTGGATCGGGCTCGCCCTCAACGCGACGCTCGCCGTCACGCCCGACGTGCACGGCGTCGCCTGGCAGGTGGTGGTCTTCGCGCTCGGGCTGGTCCTCAACGGCATCGGCGGTGCGATGTACATCGGCAGCCAGCTCGGCCCCGGCCCGCGCGACGGGTTGATGACAGGCCTGCACCACCGCACCGGTGCGAGCCTGCGCCTCATCCGCACCGGCATCGAGGTGAGCGTCCTCGTCATCGGGTGGCTGCTCGGCGGCGTCGTCGGGCTCGGCACCGTGGCCTACGCCCTGCTCATCGGCCCGCTCGTGCAGTTCTTCCTGCCGTGGTTCATCGTCGACCTGCACCGTGGAGCTGCTACGCCCCATGAAGACGTCGGCCCCGAAGCGCACTGATCCACTGCCGCCGCCCTCCACCTTCACCGCGCTGCCCGCCTCCCGAGCGCAGCTGAGTCACTTCGTGCGACCCGCGTCGGTCAGGACTGACTCACGTGGCACGAAGTGACTCAACCGCAAGAACGAGCGCCGAACCTCAGGCACTCAGCCAGCGACGCACCCGTGGTGGTAGGTCGTCGCGACGGCGCGTCAGCGCGAACTGGTGCGACGCGACGACGACGGCCGCAACGAGCAGACTCGCGCCGGCGAGCGTCGTGTCCCACATGACGGTGAGCGCGGACGCCACCCCGAGCGTCATGACGAGGTGGATGCGGCGGGTGCGCATCGCGAGCAGCACACCGCACGGCAGCACGGTGAACGCGTACCAGGAGTGCACGACGGGCGCGAGCAGGACGACTGCGGCGAACACTCCCGCGTTCGTCACCATCGCCGACGGCAATTTGCCCGTCGGCCGGCGCAGCGCCGCCCAGATGACAAGGATGACGGCGAGACCCATGCCGGCGCCGCGGATGAGCGACATCGCGAGGTCGCCGGCCTCGTCGCTGATGAAGCCGAAGAAGTAGCGGGGCAGGTAACCGAGAGCCGTGGGGATCGAGGCGGGCGTGACGACGACGCCCGGCACGCTGAGCGCGCGGATCCAGCCGACGCCGAGGCCATATGGGATGCCGCACAGCGCCGTCACGAGAGCCCCCAGCAGCCCCGCCTGTGCGAGGCGGGCGAAGCGTCGACGCAGGTCGACGCCCACCGGCAATGACAACAACACGACGGGGACGACGGCCACGATGGCGGTGAACTTGACCCCTGCGGCGACACCGACGAAGACGGTGGCCCACACCCAGCGCCCCGCCGCTGCCCACACGAGCGCGACCGTGACGAGGCCCATGAGGAGCACGTCGTTGTGCTCGCCACCGAAACCGTGGGCGAGCACGAGCGGGGAGGCCAGCGTCAGGGCGCTCGCGAGCGCGGGGCTGACGTCGAGGCGACGCGCGAGACGCGGCACGGCCCAGGCGGTGAGGACGAGCCCGATGATGATCGGGACGCGCTGCAGCCACACGAGAACCGTCGGTTCCTTCACGACCTCGGTGCACAGGGCGCCCCACGTCAGGGGCAGCGGACCGTATGGCGTCGGGGTGTAGCGCCAGATCGGGTCGACCATCGAGGTGAGCAGTTCGGGCATCTCCCCCGGGGAGACGACGTACGGGTCGCGGCCCGACTGCGTCAGTGCCCCCTGCGCGAGGTAGCTCCAGCCGTCGTGGGAGAACATCGGCGGCGCGATGAGCCACGGCAAGGCCCACAGTGCCGTCAGGCGCCGGACGACGGCCGTCGCCGCGCGTTGCGCGACGCCGTCGCGGGGCGTGTGCCGGGTGGCGCGCGCGAGGTCGACCCAGGCCCACGCGAGCAACAGCATGCCGGCAGCGACGATGATCCAGCCCGCGACGCGCCCCAGCTGCTGCTGGTAGAGCCAGTGCAGCGGCGCGAGCACGTCGCGCACCGGGCCCGGCGGCAGGTCGTTCGTCATGAACCCGCCGAGCATGGCGAGCGCGGAGCCGACGACGCCGCGCGCCGTCAGCCCCTTGCTCGTCGTGAGCGCTTGGGCGGGGCGCTCAGCGCGCGGAAACGCTGTGGACACGCTCTACGACCCGGGTGACGACGTCGGGGTCGGTGCTCGGCAGGACGCCGTGACCGAGGTTGAAGATGTGGCCCTTCGCGCGCCGACCGGCTGCGACGATCTCGTCGACACGCGCCGCGAGCGGCTCCCACGGCGCGAACAGCAGCGCCGGGTCGAGGTTGCCCTGCAGCGCGTACTGGTTGCCGGTGCGCTCGCGGGCCGCGTCCAGGCTGACGCGGAAGTCGACGCCCACGACGTCGGCGCCCGCCTCACCCATCGCACCGAGCAGCTCGCCGGTGCCGACGCCGAAGTGGATCTTCGGCACGTCGATGCCGGGAAGATCGTCGACGGCGGCGAGGGCCGTGCGGGAATGGGGCTGGACGAAGCGCAGGTAGTCGTCGAGCGGCAGGTTGCCGACCCACGAGTCGAACAGCTGGATGGCGCTCGCGCCCGCTGCTGCCTGAACGCGCAGGAAGGCGCCCGAGATCTGCGCGAGGCGCGCGCACAGGTCGTTCCACAGCTGCGGATCGCCGTACATGAGCGCCTTGGTGTTCTCGTGGTTCTTCGACGGCCCACCCTCGATGAGGTACGACGCGAGCGTGAACGGCGCGCCGGCGAACCCGATGAGCGGCGTGCCACCGAGCTCGGCGGTGATGAACTGCACCGACTCGGTGATGTCGGTGACCATGTCGGGCGTCAGCTCGGGCAGACGCGCGAGGTCGGCGCGCGTGCGGAACGGTTGGGCGACGACGGGGCCGACGCCCGCGACGATGTCGAGGTCGACACCGGCCGCAGCCAGCGGCACGACGATGTCGGAGAAGAAGATGGCCGCATCCACGTCGTGGCGGCGCACGGGCTGCAGCGTGATCTCGGTGACGAGGTCGGGGCGGCGGCACGACTCGAGCATCCCGACGCCTTCACGCACCTTGCGGTACTCGGGCAGCGAACGCCCCGCCTGCCGCATGAACCACACCGGCGTGTACGGCACCTCCTCGCCGCGGGCAGCCTTGATGAGGACGGAGTTGCGCGGGTCTGCGTTCACTTCGGTCACGTCGTGGATTCTCTCACGCGCCCCTTGCCGCGACGCGGTCATCCGCGCGTCGAGGGTGTGACGTCTCGTCCGACATGGAGTTGGGCCCTGTCGAAGTCGCTCCCAGTCCGTCCCGCTCCTGCGGCGCGTCAGCCGCCCGCCCACGCTGGCCCCATGACGACCGACACGACGACGACGCCGCACGCCGACGACGCCCGACGTCCCACTGACGAACTGCGCACCCCGCGCCTGACGCTGCGTCGATGGACGAATGACGACGTCGACGCCGCTCACACCGGCCGCGGCTACGTGACGGAGGCTGCGCGCGCCATCCTCGACGAAGCGCTCGCCGGCGGCCTGCGCCGCGGCGTCGCCGTCACCGATCTCGACAACCACGCCTCGCAGCGGGTGGCCCGCAGGATCGGCATGCACCACGTCGGCCGCGCACGCGTCGACGACGACCAGGAACTGGAGTTCTTCGTCAGCTGACGACGGACGCGCGCAGCCCCGAGACGCGCTCGGCGCCGAGCCGACGTCCCGTCACAGCGTCACGAGGACCACGCCGACGACCGTCAGCGCTACCCCGACGAGTTGCACCATTCGCAGCCGCTCGGCGAGCACGAGGCGGGCGAGAAGGAGCGTCGCGACGGGGTACAGCGAGCCGAGCACGGCGACGATCGACACCTGCCCCTGCGCGGACGCCGCCGCGAACAGCAGGTTCGCCGTCAGGTCGCCCATGCCCAGCAGCGGCAGCACGAGCACGTCGCGGCGCGTCAGCGGTTCCCGGGCGAGCCCCTTCGAGCGCAGGGCGAACAGCGTCGGCAGCAGCAGCGTCAGCGACCCGCAACGCATCGCCAGCATGGCTCCCGACAAGTCGTGCCGCGCACCACCGTCCATGCAGTACAGCGACACCCCGAACCCGAGCGCGGAGATGCACGCGAGGACGACGGGGCGTCGCCCGACGTCGCCGCTCAGTTCCGGTCCGCTCGCGAGCACCGCACCGGCGAGCGCCACGAGCAACCCGATGCCGATCGAGGGCGTCCACGCGTCCCCGCGCACGAGGCCGAGGACGACGGGGACGATCGCGCCCAGCGCCGTGATCGGCGAGACGACACCCATCGTCCCGCTGGACAGCGCCGCATACAGACACATCAGCCCGACGGCGCCGCTCAGCCCCGCGCCGACGCCCCACGTCGCCCACGACGTCCAGTCGGACGAGCCGTGCGTGCCGGAGAGGGAGACGACGCCGAAGAAGATCAGTGCCGCGACGAGTCCCCCGAGCTGCGACAGGGCCACCACCTTGACGGGGTGGAAGCGTTTCGCCCACAGCCCGCCCACGAAGTCGGCCGTGCCCCACACGGCGGAGGAGAGCAGCGCCACGAACGTCACCATTCGCGCCACTCTAGGGCCATACGCCCGGCGAGACCCCAGCGCACCGCCTGTCCCCATCTGCGATTTTCGTCCACATTCACTCCTGGTGAATGTGGACGAAAATCGCAGATGGGGACAGGAATCGCCGATGGGTCCGGGCGGGGCCCTTGACGACCCGCGCGGCGTGGCTCCCAGGTTTCGCGTGATAACGCCCCTAGGGTTACCGCCATGGGCATGCACACGTTGAGGCACGATGACGCGACGTATTTCGCCGACGTCGTCGAAACGGTCAAGGCCGCCGCCGTGCGCCCGCAGGTGCACCTCACCGAGGTGCCCGCGCCGCGTCGCATCGCCCCGCACGCCGTCGCGTTCTCGGCGGAGGTCGTCGACCCCAAGAACGCTGACGACGTCCTCGGCACCGGCCGTTTCGTCCTGCTGCACGACCCCGCCTCCCCCGAGGCGTGGCACGGTACCTGGCGCATCGTGACGTTCGCGCGCGCCGAACTCGAATCCGAGATGGCGACCGACCCTGCGCTCGGCGCCGTCGGTTGGGACTGGCTCCTCGAATCGCTCAAGGACGCAGACGCGACCTACTCCGCGGAGGCCGGCACTGTCACCCGTGTCGTCAACGAGAGCTTCGGCGGTCTCGGCGAGCGCCCCTCCAGCGTCGAACTCGAGGTCCGTGCGTCATGGACGCCCGACGAGTCGAACATCGCCGCGCACCTGCTCGGCTGGTCGAACCTCATGTGCACCGTCGCCGGTCTGCCCCCCGTTCCGGAAGGTGTGACGGCGCTTCCCGGGCGCTTCTGATCCATGAACGACTCCCCCACCTCACGACCCGCGGCGCACCGCGACGAAGCCCCGCCAGCGCGGCGAGCGAGCGCCGAGCCTGTATCGGCCCGCTCTTCCTCGAGTGAATCCCCGGAACCGCAGGAAACGCCTGCGTACCCCCTCCTCGAAGCACCGGCGGACGGCGTCCCGGACGTCATCACGACCGCTGCTCAACTCAAGGAATGCTGCGCCGCCATTCGTGCTGGCCACGGCCCGGTCGCCATCGACGCCGAGCGCGCCTCGGGTTTCCGCTACGGCAACGACGCCTATCTCGTGCAGTTGCGCCGCGAGGGCTCGGGTACGTGGCTCATCGACCCCGTCCCGCTCAACGATCTGAGCAGCCTCAACACCGCGATCGGCAGTGCGGAGTGGGTGCTGCACGCCGCGACGCAGGATCTGCCGTGCCTCAAGGCCCTCGGTCTGCGCCCGCGCAAGCTGTTCGACACCGAACTCGGCTCACGTCTCGCGGGTCTGCCGCGCGTCGGCCTCGCCGCCGTCACCGAGCACTTCGTCGGTGTGACGCTCGCGAAGGAGCACTCGGCGGTCGACTGGTCGACGCGCCCCCTGCCGCACGATTGGCTCGTCTATGCGGCGCTCGACGTGGAGCGGCTCGTCGAGGTGCGTGACGCGCTCGCCGCTGACCTCGAGGCGCAGGGCAAGGCCGAGTGGGCGCGTCAGGAGTTCGAGGCACTGCTCGACTACGAGGGCCCGACGCCGAAGAAGGAGCCGTGGCGACGCACGTCCGGCCTGCACGCCCTGCGTGACCTGCGTCAGCTCGCCCGCGTTCGCGCCCTGTGGCAGACGCGCGAGGACATCGCGCAACGCCGCGACACGACGCCCGGGCGCGTTTTGCCCGACGCCCTCATCATCGACCTCGCACGGCGCAACCCGCACGACACCTCCGGCCTCGTCGGCCCGCCCGCCATCCGCCCGCGCGTCGGTGACGGTTCCGCGCGACGCCGCCGTCCGCGTCCTGCGCACCGGGGTCTCGCGCGCTACGGCGAGCGTTGGCTCGCGGCGCTGAAGGCCGCCGACGCCCTGCCGAACCGCGAGCTGCCGACGGCGACGCAGCGCACCTCGGCTCCCCCGCCGATCCGTGCGTGGCATGACAAGAACCCGGCAGCGGCCGGGCGTCTCGACGACGTCCGTTACGGCTTGCAGCGCTTCAGCGAGGAGCGTCGCGTACCCGTCGAGAATCTCGTGACGCCCGATCTGCTGCGCCGCGTCATCTGGTCACCGCCCGCCGACACGAGCGAGGACGGCTGGCACGCGGCGCTGAGCGCCGGCGGAGCTCGCCCGTGGCAGTGCGACATCGTCGCTCCGCTGCTCGCCGAGGCGGCTCTCGACCACCCGTCGCGCTGACGCCCTGCACGCCCGGCCCACGGGTCCCCGCCGTGCCTGCACGCCCACCGAACGCCCGCTGCAGCTGCGTCACGTGCCGCTGCGTGCGGTCAGTCAGGACTGACGCACGCAGCGCCGGGTGACTCACCCAGCCCCCTCCCGTGCACGAATCCGCCCCCTTTCGTACTCAGCGGTAACAAAGCGCGTTAGCCTGGGCACGTCAGCTTCGTCTAGCTTCGGGAGGCATCGTGCCCCGCACGCTCCATGAGGTCGTCTTCGTCGACGGTGTTCGCACGCCGTTCGGCAAGGCCGGTGAGAAGGGCATGTACGCCCAGACCCGTGCCGACGACCTGGTCATCAAGTGCATTCGTGAACTCATGCGCCGTCAGCCGAACCTGCCGCCGGAGCGCGTCGACGAGGTCGCCATCGCGGCCACGACGCAGATCGGCGACCAGGGTCTGACGATCGGGCGCATGGCTGCTCTGTTGTCGGGTCTGCCCAAGTCGGTGCCCGGTTACGCCATCGACCGCATGTGCGCGGGCGCGATGACGGCCGTGACGACGTCCGCGTCCGGCATCGCGTTCGGCGCGTACGACGTCGTCATCGCCGGTGGTGTCGAGCACATGGGCCGTCACCCCATGGGTGAGGGCACCGACCCGAACCCGCGCATCGTCGCCGAGAAGCTCGTCGACCCGAGCGCCCTGGTCATGGGCAAGACGGCCGAGAACCTGCACGACCGCTACCCGGCGATCACGAAGGAGCGCTGCGACGCGTTCGCCGTCGCCAGCCAGAACAAGCTCGCGAAGGCGTACGCGGAGGGCAAGATCCAGCAGGATCTCGTTCCCGTCGCGACGCGCAACGTCGAGAAGGG
>NZ_DCNR01000122.1:0-3082 GCF_002322065.1 Dermacoccus sp. UBA1591
GCACACCGACGAGAGCCGCAACCCTGACGTGCAGGGTTGCGGCTCTCGTCGGTGTGCTCGCTGTGCGCGAGCGGCGCGTCAACTCACAGCTTGGTACTCGGCGTCAGCCCGAGGCTGCGTCCGGCGAGGCCGCGAGCGCGCGTGCCGAGGCCCTTGGCGATGCCGCGCAGGGCGACGGCGGCGGGCGCGTCGGGGTGGCCGACGACGACGGGGATGCCGTGGTCGGCGCCCTCACGCAGGGTCGTGTCGAGCGGGATCTGGCCGAGCAGCTCGACGGGCGCGCCGATTGACTGCGTCAGCGATTCGGCGACGGTGGCGCCGCCGCCCGCGCCGAAGATCTCCTGGCGCGTGCCGTCGGGCAGCTCGAGCCACGACATGTTCTCGATGACGCCGGCGACGCGCTGCTTCGTCTGCAGGGCGATCGCACCGGCGCGCTCGGCGACCTCGGCGGCGGCCTGCTGCGGCGTCGTCACGACGAGGATCTCGGCGGTCGGGATGAGCTGCGCGACGGAGATCGCGATGTCGCCTGTGCCGGGCGGCAGGTCGAGCAGGAGGACGTCGAGGTCGCCCCAGAACACGTCGGCGAGGAACTGCTGGAGCGCGCGGTGCAGCATCGGGCCGCGCCACACGACGGGCTGGTTGCCGGGCACGAACATGCCGATCGAGATGACCTTCACGTCGTGCGCCTCGGGCGGCAGGATCATGTCGTCGACCTGCGTCGGGCGGTGCGCGACGCCGAGCATGCGGGGCACGGAGAAACCGTAGATGTCGGCGTCGACGACGCCGACCTTGAGGCCCTGCTCGGCGAGCGCGGCGGCGAGGTTCGTCGTCACTGACGACTTGCCGACGCCGCCCTTGCCGGACGCGACGGCGTACACGCGCGTCATCGAACCGGGCTTGGCGAACGGGATCTCACGTTCGGGGGAGGAGCCCTTGAGCTGCTCGCGCAGGTTCTTGCGCTGCTCATCGTTCATCACGCCGAGGTTCACCTGGACGCCCGTGACACCGTCGACGGCCATCACGGCCTTCGTCGTGTCCTCCGTCAGCTTCGCCTTGAGCGGGCAGCCCGCGATCGTCAGGAGGATGGTGACGGCGACGTGGCCGGACTCGGAGACATCGACCGACTCGACCATGCCGAGTTCGGTGATGGGCTTGTGGATCTCCGGATCCTCCACGGTCGCCAGGGCAGCGCCGATGGCGTCGAGAGTGGGGGTGGTCATGCCCTCCATCGTACGGCGTGGTAGTGAGTGGCCTGAGTCACGTCCACCTGGGCCCTCGCGCCCTCATGCCTCCGGGCGCGCGTCCTTCTTGGCCTGCTTCTTCGCGGCCTTTTTCTCCTGCTTCGACGAGCCGGCATCGTCGTCCTCGGCATCGGGCATGGCGAGCATGCCGCGCTCCTCCATCTCCTCGAGCAGCGAACGCAGCTCGGAGCGCACGAAGTCACGCGTCGCCGTCTCACGCATCGCGAGGCGCAGCGAGGCGACCTCTCGGGTGAGGAACTCGGTGTCGGCGAGGTTGCGCTCGTCGCGCGAGCGATCCTGTTCGATGGCGACGCGGTCGCGATCGTCCTGACGGTTCTGCGCGAGCAGGATGAGCGGCGCCGCGTACGAGGCCTGCAGCGACAGCAGGAGCGTGAGGAAGACGAACGGGTACTCGTCGAACTTCAGTGGCGTCATGTTGACCACCACGTAGATGATGATGAAGCCCGACATCAGGATGAGGAAGTTCGCCGTACCCATGTAGCGCGCGAACTTCTCGCTCGCGACGCCGAAGCCCTCGGAGTCGAGGTCGATGCGTGGCAGCACGCGCGCCCGCTTCTCCTGCGGCTGATCGAGGCGGCCGGCGGCGTCGCGTTCGTCGCGTGAGTCCCGACGCGCCTCCTTCAATGCCTCCTTGCGACGCGATTCCTCCCGGGATTCCTTGGCGTCGCGACGCTCGTCCCGCTTCTCGTCACGCCCGCGCTCACGGCGCGAACCCACTTCGCGGCTCACTGCGTCACCCCCGGAAAGGTCTTGTCCTGGCGGAAGTCATGGCGCTCCTCGCGCCAGTCCTCGGGAAGGATGTGGTCGAGCACGTCATCGACGGTGACCGCGCCGAGCAGGCGCCCGTCGTCGTCGACGACCGGCAGCGACACGAGGTTGTACTGCGCGAGGGTGCGCGTCACCTCGCCGAGCGGCGCGTCGACGTTGACCGGGTCGACGGTCGAGTCGACGACGTTGCCGAGCGACGTGTGCGGCGGTTCGCGCAGCAGCCGCTGCGTGTGCACCATGCCGAGGAAGCGCCCCGTCGGCACCTCGAGCGGCGGGCGCACGACGAACACGGCCGACGCGAGCGCCGGCGCGACCTCTTCACGGCGCACGACAGCGAGGGCCTCGGCGATCGTCGCCTCCGGGCCCAGGATGGCCGGTTCGGTGGTCATGAGACCACCCGCGGTGTTCTCGTCGTACGTGAGCAGCCGGCGCAGGGGAGCGGCATCGGCCGGCTCCATGCGCTGCAGCAGATCCTCGGCCGTCTCGGGCGGCAGATCACCGAGCAGGTCGGCGGCGTCGTCGGGCTCCATCGCCTCGAGGACGTCGGCCGCGCGCTCGGTGTCGAGGGCGGCGATGATCTCGACCTGGTCGTCCTCGGGCAACTCTTCGAGTAGATCGGCGAGCGTGCCGTCGTCGAGGGCGCGCGCCACCTCGGCGCGACGCTTCGGCGTCAGGTCGTGGATGACCTCGGCAAGATCCTCGACACGCAGGTCGTCGTACGTCTCGAGCAGCCGCTCAGCCGACTGCTCGGTGTGCTGCCGGTTGAGGCCGTAGACATCGCGGATGTCGTGCAGGCTGGTCGATCCGGTGCGCCGACGCGTCAGACGGTGCATGGCGCGCGAGGCGCCCGACGACTGATCCTGCGCGCGGACGAACACCTTCGTCATGTCCCAGTCGCGACGCTGGTTCTGCTCCATCGCCATGTCCTCGACGGTGCCGGTGAACGTCTCGCCGTCCGGCTCGCGGACCGTCACCTGGCGGTCGAAGAGTTCGGCGCACACGAGCGTCTCGTTGTGACGCTGCTCGAAGCGGCGCATGTTGACCAGGCCCGT
>NZ_DCNR01000122.1:3270-3420 GCF_002322065.1 Dermacoccus sp. UBA1591
CGCATGTTGACCAGGCCCGTCGTGATGACCTTGCCCGCATCGATCGACGTCACGCGCGTCAACGGCAGGAACACGCGGCGCCGCTGCACGACCTCGACGACGAGGCCGATGACGCGCGGGCTCGGGTTCTTGCCGAACACGACGACGACG
>NZ_DCNR01000060.1:0-9507 GCF_002322065.1 Dermacoccus sp. UBA1591
CTCGAACTCGAAAGGAAGCGGCATCACACCCGGGACGCTTCACCCATGCCTACGGCAAGATTCGGGTTTTCCATGACGCGGAGCAGCACACGCTCACGATCGGCGACTAATGTTCGCTGGGAGAAGGTTCTGTCTATTGGGTAGGTGGTGGTCACCGCCCGGACTGGGTGATCACATACCCGTTCAACACCCTTGACGCGAGATTCTCAGGAATCCATGGCCATCCGTTGAGCCGTGGGAACGTCGAGGTCGGCAGTGATGTCTGGGTGGGTTTCGAGGCGTTGATCATGTCGGGTGTGACCATCGGCCACGGTGCGGTCGTTGGTGCTCGATCCGTCGTGACGAGGGACATCGAGCCCTATACCATCGTGGCTGGTTCGCGAGCGCGGGTGGTACGTAAGCGCTTCGACGATCGGACGTTAGCGCGTCTACGCGACATCGCTTGGTGGGAGTGGGATGAGGCGGAGGTGTTCGCCGCAGCACCTTTCCTGCAGAATGCTGACATATCGGCCCGTATCGAAGGTGTCGATTCGGGCTCGTAGGGTCCTTCTTCTGCAAGACGGCTGTCTGGCTCGGCTGTTACGCCGCGCGGGAGACCGAGCGGGCCCGGGACCCGGCGATGACGCTCGCGTAGTAGTCGAGCAGACGCTGCGTCATGCCGTTCCAGGAGCGGCCGGCCATCTTGCGCGCGCCCGAGGCGCCCATGCGCTCGCGCATCGCCTCGTCGCTCACGAGCGTCCCGATGCTCTGCCGCAGCGAGCCGGACGCGTCCGGGTTGAACAGCAGACCGGTGACGCCCGGCTTGACGATGTCGAGCGGGCCCCCGGCTGCGGGCGCGACGACGGGCAACCGCGACGCCATCGCCTCTTGCAGCGTCTGTCCGAAGGTCTCCTTCGTGCCCGTGTGGCAGAAGATGTCGAAGCTCGCGTAGCTGTGGGCGAGTGTCGCGCCCTCCTGACGGCCGAGGAAGTGCGCGCGCGGCAGCAGTGCGGCGATCTCATCCCGAGAAGGGCCCTCACCGACCAGCGCGATGCTGATGCCCGGCAGGTCGGCGATCTCGGCGAGGCGGTGCAATTCCTTCTCCGGCGCGAGACGCCCGACGTACCCGACGATCACCTCGCCGTTCGGCGCGAGGCGTGAGCGCAGCTGCGCGACCTGCGGCGAGCGGCGCAGCTCGGGCGAGTAGGTGGCCGTGTCGACGCCGCGCCCCCACAGCGCAACACGCGGCACGCCGTGCGCGGCGAGCTCGGTGATCGCCGCGCTGCTCGGAGCGAGCGTCAGGTCGGCGAGGGAATGCAGGTGACGCACCCAGGTCCACGACGCGCGATGTGCAAGGGGGCCGACGGGCCCACCGTGCTGTGCGACGTAACTGGGCATGTCGGTCTGGTAGATGGCAACCGTGGGGATACCGAGGTTGCGCGCCGCAGCCAACCCTCGCGCGCCGAGGCCGAAGGGTGAGGCGGCATGAACGACGTCCGGAGCGAAATCGCGCAGGATCTGTTCGAGTCTCCGGGTCGGCAGCCCGACACGGAACGCGCGAAGAGTGACGGTCGGCACCGTCGTCACACGAAAGCCGAGGTAATGTGTCGGGGCGGGGGAGGGGCAGATGACGAGAACGTCGTGCCCTCCGGCAGCCGCGAGACAGTCGAGCACCCGGCACACGCTCGTGGTGACGCCGTTGAGCGTCGGCAGGAACGATTCGGTGACGATCGCAATTCGCACGTGCTCAGCACACCCCGCGACGGTGACGCGTGCGCACCCGCGCGATGGCGCCACGCTGAGCGTCAGGTGAACAGCGCGTGGCCCCACGCGAATGCACGCCTCGACCCGCCACGCCCGCCCGGGTGAACTACGGTAAGGGTCATGTCAGACGTGCAGTCGAGCCCGATCGAGGGCTTCTGGGGTGTGATTCCCGCGGGTGGATCGGGAACACGGTTGTGGCCGCTGTCGCGCGCGAACTCGCCGAAGTTCCTGCACGATCTCACCGGGTCGGGGCGCTCGCTGCTGCAGGGGACGGTCGACCGGCTGCAGCCGCTGTGCGGCTCCAACCTCCTCATCGTCACGGGCGCCTCGCACGCCGAGGCCGTGCGTGAGCAGCTGCCCGAGCTCGGCCCGAACGACCTGCTCGTCGAACCCAGCCCGCGCGAGTCGATGCCCGCCATCGGCCTCGCCGCCGCGATCCTCGAGAAGCGGGATCCCGACGCAGTCCTCGGCTCGTTCGCAGCCGACCAGGTCGTCGGCGACACGTCGGTGTTCGAGGACACCGTGCGTCAGGCCGTCGAAGTCGCGCGCGAGGGCTACCTGGTCACCGTCGCCATCCGCCCGACGTACCCATCAACCGGCTTCGGCTACATCCGCGCCGGCAACAACCTCGGCATCGACGGTGCGCCGGACGCGACGATCGTCAAGGCCTTCGTCGAGAAGCCCGACGGCCCGACGGCGCAGGCCTACGTCGCGACCGGCGAATACGCTTGGAACGCCGGCATGTTCGTCGTGCGCGCCGCGACGCTCATGGAGATGATCGAGCACTACCAGCCGCGCCTGGCCGAGTACCTGCGCATCATCGCTGACAACCCGTTCCGCCTCTCGGAGCTGTGGCCGCGCCTGACGAAGATCGCCATCGACAACGCCATCGCCGAACCGGCGGCGGTCGACGGGCGGGTCGCGACGGTGCCCGGCTCGTTCACCTGGGACGACGTCGGTGACTTCGCCTCGCTCGCGTCGCTGCTCGTCGAATCGGCCGACGCGCCGGGCGTCAAGGTGCTCGGGGAGAGCGAACTCGTCGTCATGCAGGACGCGACGGGCGTCGTCGCGCCGCGCTCGGGGCGCACCGTCGTCGCCATGGGTATCGAGGACGTCGTCGTCGTCGACACCGTCGACGCGGTGCTCGTCACGACGCGTGAGCGTGCCCAGGACGTCAAGAAGATCGTCGAACAACTCAAGCTGAGTGGCCGCGAAGACCTCACCTGAGGTTGACCAAGCTGGAGCACTGAGCTGGGCCAGTCATGTGGTCACCACACCTCATCGAAGCTGGCAGATACCTAGCGGGGGTTATCGAATGGGAATGCGTGTAGCAGTCATGACTTGGAGGGCAAGGGCTGACGCGTTGTTGGGACGCGAATTCACGATCGGAGCTCGGGCCGCAACTGTGCTCGTGAGTGCATCGTTCGTCTTCTTGTGCCTCCCTCGGATCTCGGGATGGACCCTGTCCCATGTCCACAAGGAAGACGGAGTCATATTCCTGCATGACTGGGTGGAGCATGGATGGGGTTCTGTATTCGAGCTGTACACGGGCTACCTTCACGTCGTACCGCGGCTGACCACGGCTTTTGCGGCTTCGTTGCCACCTGAGGCGTTCGCTCCGGTGATGGGACTGCTGCACGGATAGGTGACATCGACTCTGTGGTGCCGTTCGGTGCCGCAGGAGAGGATGTGCACCATGCCCAAGCCGTACCCCAAGGAGTTCCGCCAGAACGTGATCGAGGTCGCTCGCTCTCGTGAGGCCGGGACGACGTTGAAGGAGATCGCGAAGGACTTCGGGATCTCGGAGTCCTGCCTGACGAACTGGATCGCCATCGCTGACCGGCAGGACGGGAACAAACCCGCCGCCGCGGTGAGCGACTCTGGTGAGTTGCGTGAGGCTCGCCGTCGGATCCGGTTGCTCGAGCAAGAGAACGAGGTGCTACGCCGCGCTGCGGCGTACCTCTCGCAGGCGAACCTGCCGGGAAAATGATGTACCCGCTCGTCCGTGAGCTGGCCGCCCAGGATGCCCCGATCAGGGTGCCTGTGACGGTGACGTGCCGGGTCCTGAAACTTGCCAGGGCGCCGTACTACCGGTGGCTGGCCAACCCCGTGACCGACGCCGACTGGGTGGAAGCGCACCGCGCGAACGCGTTGTTCGATGCACACCGTGACGACCCGGAGTTCGGGTACCGCCTCCTAGCTGACGAGGCCCGCGACGCCGGGCAGGAGATGTGCGACCGCACCGCGTGGGCGATCTGTTCGAGCAACGCGTGGTGGAGCGTGTTCGGGAAGAAGCGCGCGAAGAAGGGCCGGCCCGGCCCGCCGGCGCACGATGACCGCGTCCAGCGTGACTTCACCGCGACCGGCCCGAACCAGCTGTGGCTGACCGACATCACGGAGCACCGCACCCGTGAGGGCAAGGTGTTCATGTGCGCCGTCAAGGACGTGTGGTCCAACCGGCTCCTCGGGTACTCCATCAGCTCGCGGATGAAGGCCCGCCTGGCCGTGCAGGCGTTGGAACACGCCGTGGACACCCGCGCCCGAGCGGGCGTCGACGTGGCCGGCTGCATCGTCCACAGCGACCGCGGGTCCCAGTTCCGGTCCCGCAAGTACCTGCGCGCCCTGTCCCGGCACGACCTGCTCGGATCCATGGGACAAGTCGGCTCGAGCGCGGACAACGCCGCCATGGAGAGCTGGTTCGCACTCCTGCAGAAGAACGTCCTGGACCGCCGAACCTGGGACACCCGCGACCAGCTGAGGCTGGCCATCGTCACCTGGACCGAACGGACTTACCACCGCCGACGACGCCAAGCCCGCCTCGGCAAGTTGACCCCCATCGAGTACGAGACCATCATGACCACAGCGGCCACCCAGGCCGCATGACCAACATGTCACCTATCCGTGCAGCAGTCCCGATTGGTGTTTTGGCCGCGGGGTGGCGCATCTGGCTCGCCACGGTCAGCTACTGGGCGTTCAGATCACTGGACTGGTCACCGAAGAGCAGCGCTGTCGCCGCCTCGATGTTCGTCCTTGTACCGGCAGGGCAGCACGAAGTGCTCGGCAACCTGACCAACGAGCGGTGGTTCTGTGACGCGGGCCTCGTGGTCATCGCGCTCTCACGTCTGACCGGATTGCGCGCAGCATTGGCGAGTGTGACAGGGCTGCTGTGCGCGCTGTCGGATCCGCTGGCCATTGCGTTGATCCCGGTTCTGGCCATGGGCGTGTGGCTGAATCGGGGGCGGGGTTGGCTGGCGCCTCTGACGGCGATCACAGGTGCCCTCATTCACGCGGCAATGCTTGACTCGGGGGCGCGACAAGCTGGTGTATCTGCTTGGCTCCATCTGCCAGGAGAACTCTTGGGTCAGTTCGTGGTGAGAGGGCTTGAGATCCCGCAGTTCGGCGTCACCGGTACGATGGTGGCAAACAAGCTGGCCCCCTGGCCGGTCGTGGCGCTTGGCGTGCTTCTGCCTATTGCCATCCTGCTGAAGTGCCGCGACCGTCGGCTCCTTCTGATGCTTGCCACAGCCTGGTATCTTTTGGCTTGTTCGATCGTCTTCGCGTCACCTCAAGATCTCACCGTCTCAAACTGGTTCGCGGCGGGTCAACCGTCACGGTATTCACTGGTGCCGTCAATTCTTCTCGCCATGGTGGCGGTCGGAGTGGGGAGGCTGCTGTGGGGTCGAGGTCAAAAGACGCTGCCCATCCTCGTGGCGTGCGCGTTCCTCGTTGGCATGATCCTTGATTTTCGCGGGGATCCGCAGAACGCCGAGGGTCCGACATGGGCAAACACCGTTGAGCGAGCACAGACACAGTGTCGTGCTACGCCCCTCGTCGTCACGCCGGTAGAGTTCAACCCGACAAGGCATCCGCAGAAGTGGGAGGCGCCTATCCGCTGCGCGTGGTTGATGCGGTGAGGCTGGTTCCATCGGCGACAATGACGGCATGAACCTCGATCTCGACGCCCTCCGCCGCGCCGCGCTCACCCACGGGTACGAGAAGGCGCTGAGGCCCGCTCTCTTCCGCATCGGCGGGGGAGACGCCGAAGCAGCGCACCACGCGACGATCAAGGCGATGGCGCAACTCGGTGCGCTGCCGGGCAACGGCCTGGCCGTCGACGCCCTCGGCGCCGCGCTCGGTGCGCCGTCGGACCCCGTCACCCTGGCCGGCATCGACTTCCCCGGCCGTGTCGGCCTCGCCGCGGGCGTCGACAAGGACGGCGTCGCCGTCACGTCCTGGCAGGCACTCGGCTTCGGCCATGTCGAGGTCGGCACCGTGACGGCGCACGCGCAGCCCGGCAACCCGACACCGCGCCTGTTCCGCCTCAAGGCGAGCGAGGGCATCATCAACCGGATGGGCTTCAACAACGCCGGCTCCGAAGCGCTCGCCGCCACCCTGCGCGCCGCACGCGCCACGGGGACCGTCAAGATTCCCATCGGTGTGAGCCTCGGCAAGACGAAGACCACACCCGTCGAAGACGCCGTGGGCGACTACCTCACGTCGCTCGGACGCCTGTCGGGCCTCGCCGACTACTTCGCCGTCAACGTCTCGAGCCCCAACACCCCCGGACTGCGCTCGCTGCAGGACAAGGCGCCGCTGCTCGAACTGCTGCAGGCGATCACGACACGCGAGGCGCACCTCGCCGCGCAGCGCGGCACACGCGCGACGCCGGTGTTCGTCAAGATCGCCCCCGATCTCACCGAGGACGCCCTCGAGGACGTGCTCGACGTCGCACACGGCGCTGGAGTCGCCGGCCTCATCGCGACGAACACGACCCTGACGCGCGACGGCGTGGCCCCCTCCGAGCAGCGCCTCGCACACGAGGCCGGCGGCCTGTCCGGCGCGCCCCTGACCCGCCGGGCCCGCGCCGTCGTCGGGTTCCTCGCCGCACGCACCCAACTACCGATCATCGGGGTCGGGGGCGTCATGAACGCCGACGACGGGCTCGCGCTCGTCGACGCCGGAGCCGACCTGGTGCAGGTGTACTCCGGGTTCATCTACCGCGGGCCCGCCCTCGTGCGCGACCTCAACGAAGCACTGCGGATCCGCCGGCGCTGAGCGGGGCGGCCCGCGTCGACGGGCACGCCGCATGGGCCATAGACCGCGGCGGGGACGCCCCACCCCCACGGGCGGACGTGACGCGCGTTACAGTGCCCTCATGAGTGGCGTAGACGATCGCAAGCAGACGACCGAATCGGGTCTCGGCCTCAAACCGGTGTACTCGGCCAACGATCTCGCCGGGTTCGACCCCACGACTCGCCTGGGCGAGCCGGGCTCCTACCCCTTCACGCGCGGCGTGTACCCGTCGATGTACACGGGGCGCCCGTGGACGATGCGCCAGTACGCCGGGTTCGGCACGGCGCGTGAGAGCAACCAGCGCTACCACGAGCTCGTCGCCAACGGCACGGGCGGGTTGTCCGTCGCGTTCGACCTGCCGACGCAGATGGGCTACGACTCGGACGCACCGCTCGCGCACGGCGAGGTCGGCAAGGTGGGCGTCGCCATCGACTCGCTCGACGACATGCTCGTCCTGTTCGACGGGCTGCCGCTCGACGAGGTCTCGACGTCGATGACGATCAACGCGCCCGCCTCGAGCCTGCTGCTCATGTATCAGCTCGCTGCCGAGCGGCAGGGCATCCCGGGTACGAAGCTCACGGGCACGATCCAGAACGACGTGCTCAAGGAGTACATCGCGCGCGGCACGTACATCTACCCGCCCGCCGAGTCGCTGCGGCTCATCTCGAACATCTTCGAGTACTGCCACACCGAGATCCCGCGCTGGAACACGATCTCGATCTCCGGGTACCACATGGCCGAGGCAGGCGCGACGCCCGCGCAGGAGATCGCGTTCACCCTCGCCAACGCCAAGGAGTACGTGCGGGCGGCGCTCGCCGCGGGCCTCGACGTCGACGACTTCGCGCCGCGACTGTCGTTCTTCTTCGTCGCGCGCACGACGCTGCTCGAGGAGGTGGCGAAGTTCCGTGCCGCTCGCCGTCTGTGGGCGCGCATCATGCGGGACGAGTTCGGCGCGAAGAACCCGAAGTCGCAGATGCTGCGCTTCCACACCCAGACCGCCGGCGTACAGCTGACGGCCCAGCAGCCCGAGGTCAACCTCGTGCGCGTCGCGCTTCAGGGCCTCGGCGCCGTCCTCGGTGGCACGCAGAGCCTGCACACGAACAGCTACGACGAGGCCATCGCGCTGCCGACGGCCAAGGCCGCCCGCCTCGCGCTGCGCACCCAGCAGATCCTCGCGTTCGAGACGGACGTGACGAAGACCGTCGACCCGTTCGCGGGTTCCTACGTCGTCGAGTCGATGACGGACGACCTCGAAGAGGAGGCGATGACGCTCATCCAGGCCGTCGAGGACAAGGGCGGGGCGGTGCGCGCCATCGAAGAGGGCTTCCAGAAGAACGAGATCGAGAAGAGCGCCTACGACGTCGCGCTGCAGATCGACTCGGGGGAGCGGGTCGTCGTCGGCGTCAACAAGTACACCCTCGACGAGGAGGAGCCGTACGAGCCGCTGCGCGTCGACCCGGCGATCGAGGCCGAGCAGTGCGAGCGTCTCGCCACGCTGCGGGCGAACCGCGATCAGGGTGCCGTCGACGCCGCGCTGGAGAAGCTGCAGACCGCGGCCTCCGGCGCCGACAACGTCCTGTGGCCCATGCGTGAGGCCCACGCCGTCGGCGCCACCGGCGGCGAGGTGAGCGACGCCCTGCGCGCGGTGTGGGGCAAGTACACGCCGCGCGACGCGTTCTGAGGCATCGCTCGGGCCGGCCGAGGTGAACGAGGGGCGGCAGTGCGCGGCCGGGCGACAATGAGCACGCTCGAGAAATCGTCGATACCTCCGGCCCGGGCTCGGGCCCCCGAACGAGAAGGACGTGGTGGCCCTGAGCTCCCGCAAGTCACCCCTGGCCGGCATGGGGATCGGGCAGAAGTTCGCGACGATCGCGCTCGCCGCCCTCGCCGTCATCGCGCTACTCGCTGTCCTGACCGGGCGCGGGGGAGGAGGCGGCGCGAGCAGCTCTCCGTCGTCGAAGTTCTCGCCCGCGACCTACTCGGACGGCCCGTCGTCGTCCGGTGAGAAGTCGGGCGGTGCGAAGTCGGGTGGGGCGGGCCGGGCATCGTCGAGTGCCCCCACATCGGGTGACGTCGACGCCGCCGGCGTGGTGCCCGTCGCGCAGCTGCCCGCGCAGGCGCGGGCGACGCTGAAGCTCATCGACGCAGGGGGGCCGTTCCCGTACTCGCGTGACGGCATCGTCTTCGCCAACCGTGAGGGCCGCCTGCCCAAGCATCCGCGCGGCTGGTACCACGAGTACACCGTCGAGACGCCGGGAGAATCCGACCGCGGCGCTCGCAGGTTGATCCAAGGCAAGGACGGCACCATCTATTACTCGGGCGACCACTACAAGAGCTTCCGGAGGGTGCAGAGATGACGGCTGCGACGGTGCGTGGGCTGATCGAGGCGGGCCAGGGCGGCTGGGTGCCGCGGGGGCTGACAGGCCCGACGTCCGACGAGTTGCGCTCGCTGTGCAAGGACGCGGGGTGGTGCTTCGTCGAGGTGCGCCTCGCCGGGGTGGCGGACAAGCCCGACCTCATGCGCACTCTCGCGCGCCAGCTCGAGCTGCCCGCTTACTTCGGCGGCAACTGGGACGCCCTCGAGGAATGCCTCGGCGACGTCGTCGCGCGCGAGGACGGCATGGTCCTGCGGCTCAAAGGCCTCGGCGCGCTACCCGCGGGCCTGAGCGACCCGCTCGTCGACATCGTCGA
>NZ_DCNR01000126.1:0-6871 GCF_002322065.1 Dermacoccus sp. UBA1591
ACCCTCGTTCGTGAAGAGCCTCCAAACCCCAGTGTCGGCCGGTGGTAACCGACACGTGTTGGTAGCGTCGCAGCCATCCCGTTGCACGTTCTAACCGTCGCGCTTGGAACCAACATCTTCACGCTGCGCCAAGTAGACGTCGGGGCTTGAGCGCGCTGCCCGTCGTCCCAGCAGGCCCGCACGCTAGGCCGGGCTCGACGCCGCCCCATCCAGTCGGCCTGCCACTTCGAACAAGAAGGTGATTCATTCGTCGAACTGGGACGCCACAATGGATGGCATGAGTGCCCCTGCCGCGTCGATCTCGTTGTTGCTCGAGGCAGTGGCACGGGGTGAGGCAGCAGGCTTCGAGAGGCTGTACGACCTGTCGGTCTCTCGGGTCTACGGTGTGGTGTTACGTGTGCTTCGCGATCCCGCGTTGGCGCAAGAGACAACGCAAGAGGTCTTTCTCGAGGTGTGGCGCAAGGCAGCCTCCTTCGACGGTTCTCGCTCGAGCGGGTGGGGCTGGCTGCTCGCTATCGCTCACCGACGCGCTGTCGACGTGGTGCGTTCGAATGAGGCGTCGCGCGCACGTGATGGCGTCTACGCCCAAGACCTTGAGCGCGCAATTGTTCCCGGGCCCGAGGATGAGACCGTGGCCCGCGCCGAGCGACTCCGGGTACGCGAGTGCATGCAGAGCTTGACTCAGTTGCAGCGCCACGCGCTCGAGATGGCGTACTGGGATGGGCTGACTCACACGCAGATCGCACACGAGCTGGGGGCTGCTTTGGGCACGGTGAAGTCACGTCTACGTGATGGCGTCCGTGCCTTGAAACGCTGCCTGGAACCTGCCGGGAAGGAAGGGTCATGAGTTCGGATGAGCATGCGATGCTCGAACTGTACGTTCTTGACGCGGTGGACGAGATGGAACGTCGGCGCTTCGACAAGCACCTGCGTGCCTGTTCCACATGCCGCCAACAGCGGGACTCGATGCGCGAGGTGCTCGCTGATCTGAGTCGCACGGTGGCGATGCCCGCGCCACCGCAGCTGCGAGAGCAAGTTCTCGCGATGGCCCGATCGACGCCGCAGCACGGCAGTATTGCGCGGGTTGAGGAGGCGACGGATTCTGGTAGGCACCCATCTCACCTGCTACGGCGGCGCGGTGTGTTGGCGGCGGCCGCGGCAATCGTGCTTGCGGCTGCAGGCGCCGGTACGTGGGAAGCCACCCATTCATCGCCCTCGCCTCCTTCGGCCGCCGCGATCCTGGATGATCCCAAAGCGGAGCACGCTCGGGCGATCTACCGTGGTTCGGTGGTCACCGTCGCGCGAAGAAACGGGCGGGCCGCGGTGCGGTTCGTGCCAGCCCCACCGCAGGTGCCTGGGCGTGTCTACACGGCTTGGTCAGCAGACGGCTCCGGCGCGCTCCGGAACGCGGGACAGCTACCTTCGACGAGCGGAGCCACGACGATCATGCTCGACGGCGACGTCGGCGCCGCGCGAGCTGTGGCCTTCACCACGGAGAGGGCGGGGACGCGCCCGACGCAACCCTCCACTCCGGCCTTGTTCACCGTGCACTTGAACTAAATCGATCGTGACGTGGATGGAGCCGAACTCACCGTGCTGACCCAAGGGTGCGCCGAGGCGTGTGCCGGGTGTCGAATCAGCTCGCAAAAAGTTCCTGTCGGCCTCGGCAGCCCTCGCTGTCGCGTACGGTTGGCGCGCACACCTCTCAAGGATGAAGGGCCCGTCGACCTTGTCACCCCCCGGCACCTACTCGTGACTGACTTCAGGACGTCCGAGATCAGTGGTGACGTGCTGATCGGCACGCCCACTATCTGATAGTTCGCTGCGCCTTACGTCAATGAACACCCACCTGTTCGTCGTGGTACCGCCAGCGCTGCACGCTCGATTGATGCTGATCCGACGAATGCATCGGGCGACCGTCGTCTCCACTCGCGCAGGTTCCTTGGGTGTGGTGAGTGCGGTGCCGAGGCCCGGCGCGCATCGTGCGAATGTCTCCGCCTCGGCGCGCCGTTCGGAGGCCAGCTCGCTCTGCCTGCCTGTCGAGGCGACAAGGATGTGACGGACCGCGCCCGCCCCCAGTGAGCTTTGCCGCGGCCGCGCTCTGGTCAGCGCAAGGGCTGGGCCGCACGAGTCGAGACCTCGGCCGCCGTAGCCGGGAGATTTTGTGCGGGCATGCGGGCCAGCGATGGTGGTCCTGGTGTCTGCGGGGTCGCTCGGCGCGCGTCAACGCTGGCGCCGCAGCGCATTGACCCGCGCATCCGGACGAGTTGATGACGTGGGTGTTGGCCCGTCGATGTGGGGCCTTCCCGAGAATTTTTTGGGTATGCCCCATCCAGGACGCGGCAGGCTCCGAACACTCCATAGTTCGACCTTCACGGCGGCCCCTGTCCGCCGGGTCGGGCACAGCTGAAAGGAACCGATCATGACGACTTTGCGAACGATCGCATCCACCGCGGGCGTGCTGGCCGCGACGACACTCGCTGCCGCCCCCCTCGCAGGTGCTGCAGCCGCCGGCGCGGCGACGCCCGCGCACAACGCGCCCACGTGGACGTTCCAGGCGAAGCTGACCGAGCTGAACCACAGTGGCGCCTGGTCCACCGTCTGGGGAAGTCTGCATGGTGACCAGCTGAAGCTGAAGATCACCAGCCATGGGCTGGCTGCGGGCGCTCCGCATGCGCAGCACATCCATGTCGGTGGCACGGGCACGTGCCCGAGCCCGAACGCCACGGGCACAGGCGTCAACGGCCATCTGCTGGTCAAGGACGCCATGAAGAACTACGGCATGCCGATGGTGTCTTTGACGACCAGCGGTGACACGAGCGCGAAATCAGCTCTGGCCGTCGAGCGGTTCCCCGCAGGTGATGACACCTACGAACGCACCATCACGCTGGATGCGAAGTCGCTGCAAGCGGTCAAGGACGGCAGCGCCGTCATCGTGCAGCACGGGATCGACTACAACAAGAACGGCAAGTACGACGGGCCCGGCAAGTCCGACCTCGACCCGAGCCTGCCCGAAGAAGCCACCGACCCGGCAACCTGCGGTGTGTTGACCAAGAGCCAGATGAACCAGATGCCCTCCGGTGGTGTGCAGACCGGAATCGGTCAGCACAACCCCACCTCCGGTTGGGCCACCACCACCGGCGCTGGTCTTGTCGCGGCGGGCGCTGTCGGCTTCGCGGGTGCCGGCCTGGCGCGCCGACGCCACAACCGCAGCGCACACAACGCGTGAGCGTCTGAGTTCGCTTCCATGACGTACCCTCCACGATCGGCCCGCCGCCACCTCATCACCGTGGTGGCGTGCGGGCTGCTCGTGCTCCTGGGCATCGGCGCCATGTGGTGGGGGCGTTCACATCAGTACAGACCACCCCCTGCCACAGCCGCCACATCTGCCCCGGCCACGCACGCCGCGGCACCCACATCATCGAGGTCAGTCCCGGTGAACACCCGCGGCACTGCCGACGTCGCACAACCAGTCAACGTCTCGATTCCCCGACTGGGCTTGTCCGAAGATTTGCTGAGCTTAGGGCTCGATGCGTCTGGTGCCGTGGCCGTACCGAGCGGAGCCGACGTACAGCGCGTGGCCTGGTTCAACGGCTCACCTCGGCCGGGTCAACCCGGCCCCGCAGTCATCGAAGGACACGTCATCACACCCGACGGCAACGGGCCCTTCCACGAACTCGCCGCTCTCAAAGCAGGCGACCGTGTCTCCGTACGCGATACCGCCGGAAAGACCCACGACTTCACTGTTTACCGAACCGCCCAATACTCCAAGACCACATTTCCTACCACCGAGGTGTACGCCAACACCGCCGGCCCAGAACTACGCCTCATCACATGCAGCGGAACATTCGACACCCGCACTGGCCACTACGACTCCAACACCGTCGTCTACGCCCACTAGAGAGCTCACCCCCGCTGTCTTCTCGCAGGTTGTGACGGCTACCCCCTCGGCCTTGTTGACAGCCCTACGGGCCCTGCCCGTCGTACGTTCAACGGCGCCCGCTCCTTGTGAAGCTGCCAGCTCGGAATGTGGGGGTGTGACCGGCGGTGCGGGGGTGGCCCAGTCCAACCTCGCCCCAGACCACTGGCTGCGGACGCCGCCCTTAGCCCTTAGGGGACAAAGCGGCTAGGCGCCACGCTGCACGCAACCGACGATCGAGGATGAACCACGCACGGCCACTCCGAGTTGCTCAGTGACACGCCGTACGGCGCCCCATCTCCGCCACGCTACCCGAAATCGCCCACCTCAACCCCACGTGGATCCACTCAGGTTGACGCCCTCCGGTGGACACGAATCGCAGAGGGGTACGGCGCGGCCAGGTGCCTGGGGCGGCGTGGAAGGCCTGCGTCGGGGCGCGTCACGCCTATGAAGCCCACCCCAAGACGTGAGAGGCTTGCACGCATGAACACCGTGACTCCGAAGGACATTGCTGACGACGCCGTCGTGCTCGACGTTCGTGAGCAGGACGAGTACGACGCCGGTCACGCGCCGCGCGCCATCCACATCCCCCTCGCGGAGCTCCCGGCCCGCGTCGGCGAGCTTCCCGAGGTCGATGGCGACCTCCCCGTCGTCTGCCGCAGCGGCGGCCGCTCGAGTCGCGCCGTGCAATGGCTCGAGGGGCAGGGTCTCGACGTGGCGAACGTCGAGGGCGGCATGAAGCAGTGGCACGCCGACGGCAAGCCGATCCAGGCTGTCGGCGGCGGCGACGCCAACGTCATCTGACGTGAGCGACTCCCCCCTCTCGCGCCGCGCGCGGCGCAACGCCGACCCGCACCCTGCGGCCGAAGACGCTGCCGCCACCGGGTCCGACACGACCTCCTCGACGAGCGACACCCGCGATGGCGCCACGTTCGTCAGCTCCCGCAAAGCCACGTCGGCGCGTTCCTCGCGTGAGGACGCCACGTCCGCCGTCTCCGGCGACGCCACCTCGTTGCGCCCTTCGCGCGACGACGGCGCTACTGCTGCAACGGCATCCGGTGACGACAAGCGTGAGCGCAAGCCACGCTCGGCGGCTCGCACGTGGCTCGACCGCCTCATCCTCGTCGTCGCCGTCTGGGCGATCTGGGCGTTCATCACGACGTTCGTCGTGCAGCCGTTCCGCATCCCGTCCGGTTCGATGGAGAACACGCTGCGGGTCGGCGACCGCATCGTCGTCGCCAAGTGGGCGCCGCGATTCACGGACGTCAAGCGCGGCGACGTCATCGTGTTCAAGGATCCGGGCGACTGGACCGACCCCGTTCCGAGCGGCAACGTCATCACCGGAGGGATCCGCAAGATCGCCGAGGTGACGCACCTGTCCGCGAGCGGCAGCCACCTCGTCAAGCGCGTCGTCGGCGTCGGCGGCGACAAGGTCTCGTGCGAGGGGCCCGGGCAGAAGCTCACCGTCAACGGTGTCGCGATCACCGAGCCGTACCTGAAATCGGGTGTGCAGCCGTGCCAGGACAAGTTCTCCATCACCGTGCCCAAGGACAAGGTGTGGGTCATGGGTGACAACCGCTCGAACTCGGCCGACAGCCGCTACCACGACGACGGCACCGGACGCCTCGGCAGCGTGCCCGTCAGCGACATCACCGGCCGGGGTCTCGCCGTCGTCTGGCCGATCGGCAACATCGCCGGCGGCCACAACGACGAGGACGCCTTCTCGAAGGTGCCCGCCGCCAAGTGATCGGTTCACGCTGAACGATCATTCGCGACGGGGCGCCGCGGCCAGTGATGGCCCGGCGCCTCACCTCGTCTGGCCGTCGGTGCCACGGTTCTCTCAGGCTGGGATGGTGGGATGTCGGGCATGAATCCGAAGCTCGCGGTGTGGCGCGATCGTCTCCTCACGATCGTCATCATCTGGGTGGCATGGGCGCTCATCTCGACGTTTGTCGCCCAGCCGTTCAAGATCCCCAGCGGGTCGATGGAGAACACGCTCGGGGTCGGCGACCGCATCGTCGTCGAGAAGTGGAGCCAGGACGTGAGGCGCGGTGACGTCGTCGTCTTCGCCGACGACCTGCACTGGGAACCCGCGCAGGCCGCACCCACGGGCTGGCGCAAGGCGGTGCGCGATGTCGCGACGGCCACGCACATCGCTGCGGAGGGCAACCACCTCGTCAAGCGCGTCGTCGGCCTGCCCGGCGACGTCGTCAGCTGCTCCGAGCCGAACGCGAAGCTGACGGTCAACGGCGTCGCCGTCGACGAGCCGTACCTGCAGGCCGGGCTCGACGGCTGCGCGCCGAGCCCCGGGCAGGCGAGCAAGTGGAGTATCCCGTGCCGGCCGGGCACATCTGGGTCATGGGCGATCACCGCGACGACTCCGCCGACAGTCGCTCGCACGACGACGGCACCGGACGCCTCGGAAGCGTGCCGCTGAGCGCCGTCACCGGGCGCGCCATCGCCGTCGTCTGGCCCCTCAACCACCTCGCAGGCGGCCACGGCGACGCAGACGCGTTCGCGAAGGTGCCCGCACCGAAGAAGTGACCTCGGCACGCATTGCTGCCACGATGCGATGGGCTCGCTGGCGACTCCGAGGGACAACACCACGAGCCATCAATCATGCGGTGCATCGAAGGCAAGCACCGGGGTGCTCTCCGGGGGGACTCGACATCCGGCGCGGCTTCAGGCAGGCGGCGCCAAGCCGTCAGTATCCCGGCGCGGCGGGCAGGCCGAAGAGATTTTCGAGCGTCGCGATGTCGCGTCGCGCATGCATGAACGCTGCGACCTCGGGGCCGACGTAACGCAGGTGCCACGGTTCGGGTTCGTAGCCCGTCACAGCGCGCTGGCCCTCGGGGTAGCGCACGACGAAACCGAACTCGTGCGCATGAGCGCCCACCCAGCGACCCACGGGCGTGTCCTTGAATGCGGGCTCGAGCTCGTGCTGACGGTCGA